>JBDSDS010000193.1:0-6953 GCA_039920445.1 Chloroflexia bacterium | reverse complement strand
CTCACACTCTTTAACGTGTTGCTTGCAGGTGTTGGGATGTATCTCTTTGCTCGTTACCAGGAAGTTAGTCCTGTCGGCGCGCTCATCGCAGGGTTGGCCTTCGCGGGGAGCGGTATGTTGCAACTTGGGCTTGAGATGCCGGGTGTTGCCTCGGTCTACGGTTGGCTGCCCTGGATGCTACTGGCGATGGACAAGGCATTGCGATCACGCAGTTCGACCTGGTCTGCGGTGGCTGTTTTGGTTTGCGGCTTACAGTTGGTTTCGGGTCACTTGCAATGGGTGTTATACAGTTATTTAGTACTTGGTTGTTGGGTCTTATGGCGGGCGCTGCTTCTTAATGCAGGTGCGGATTTGCGGACGTGTGCTACCACTCTTGTGCGTGGTGCGGCGGTTGTGTTGGGCGGTGTGGCGTTGGCGGCGGTCCACCTGGCTCCTTTCCTGGAATTGGCCGGTCTTGCGGGGCGCACCGAGGGCCGCGTTTCTTCTAACTCGTGGCCTCTATACTACCTTCTACGGCTTGTTACACCTGAGTATTTTGGGACAGCAGCGCCGGGTGTCGGAGTTCCACTCATATTCAACGACCTGTGGTACGTCGGCATAGCGCCCCTGTTCCTGGCTTTTGTTGCTATTCTTCTTCGTCCTGCAAAGCTAATCTGGTTCTGGGTCGCGCTCTCATTGCTCTCTATCGCCGTTACTTTTGGGATCGGTCCTTTCCTCTATGCGCGTTGGCTTCCGGGGCTTAGCGCACTACTACCCATGAGGATCGGCTACATTCTTATCTTTTCTGTTGCAATGCTTGCCGGACTGGGTCTTGATGCCCTTATACGTGATAGAGTTCAGAGACGTGGACGGGAGCTTTTCGATATTTTGGGTGCGGGGCTGCTCTTAATCATGATACTTGTTGCAGCCTGGTTCGCTCAATTGTCGGAGACTGAGCTTGCGTTGAAAGCACTCAAAGAAGGCCAACTGTTACGGGCAATGGTCTTGATCGTTGCTACCCTCGGACTGCTCACCGTTGCCCGCGCTTATGTTTCCAATCACACGATGGGTGGTCGCTGGATCAGTCGCAAGGCGTCAACATTGGCTGTGACCATCCTGGTTGGGCTTGTGATATTCGATCTGGTTACGCTCGTTCCCAACTACAATTCCTGGGTCAAGCCGGATCAGGTCTTGCCATCTACACCTTCTATCGAGTGGCTTCGTGCGAATGCGGGATACGAGCGCGTGATGGGTGTTGATAGTCCTGGCCCGGTGTTCAACCCGAATACGCAATCGCTTTTTGGTATACATTCGGTCGCCGGTTACGACTCTCTGCACACAAGGCGGTTGGAAGAATACTGGGGAGCAGTAGACCAAAGCATTGGGGCGGTAAAGCGTGGTAGCCCGTACTCGAATGTATTTATCCGTCCGCAAGTATATACCTCAACGCTCGCCGCGCTGATGAATGTCCGGTATGTCGCTGCGAGCAACAATTTCACGCCCACGGTCGTACTGAAAAGAGCATTTAGTAGCGAGATTACCGTGTATGAGAACACAAGCGCGTTACCACGCGCCTTCCTTGTGGAAAAAGCCCAGGTTCTCCCACCATCGGAGGTACTTGAGAGGCTGGCAACACCCGATTTCGACCCGACCAGCGCGGTCCTCATCGAGGAGGAGCATCCGTCCGCTAACATGGCCAGGGATGAGCCTGGCCCACCGGGCAACATCGTCATCACATCGTATCGCCGCAACAGTGTTCGCCTTGAAGCTACGCTCGACCGTCCTGCCTGGCTGGTGTTGAGTGACCAGAATTATCCGGGGTGGGCCGCGACTGTGGACGGCGTCGACGAAAAGGTGTATACAGCGTACTATCTGTTCAGAGCGGTGCGGCTCGGGGTCGGGCGGCACGATGTCGTCTTTTCATTTCAGCCTACTATGCTTCTACAAGCGAGTGTCATCAGCGCTGCGGCAATTGCACTAATAGGCATACTGTTGGGACGAGGATTGTTGCGCGGGAGAATGAATCTGGGCCGCTGGTAAATTGCGACACGATGAGAGGGACAGTCGACATGAACAATGTCGAACAGGCTGACGACCAACAGCCTGAAGGGACACGCAGACGAGCCTTCAAGAACAGACGAGACGCGGGACAGCAGCTTGCGCCGCTGCTAGGCTCTTATCGGGGCAGCAATCCGCTCGTGCTGGCTCTCCCTCGTGGCGGGGTACCTGTGGCCTTTGAAGTAGCCACGTACCTGAACGCACCGCTACGGGCCTTCCCGACTCGCAAGATAGGCGCACCCGGCCAACCTGAGCTAGGGATTGGTGCGGTAGCCCCTGGTGGTACGCTCGTACTTAACGAGCAGACCATCCGGGAGCTGGAGATTCCTCGGGAAGATGTAGACTTGATCATTGCCCGCGAGACAAAAGAACTGGATGACCGCATATCTCTCTATTGGCGCGACGATGGCGGCCTCAATTTGTCTGAACGTGTTGTTATACTGGTCGATGACGGGTTAGCGACGGGCAGTACTGCCTGGGCAGCGCTACGCGCCCTGCGTAATCTGCGAGTGCAGCATTTGACTCTCGCGGTGCCTATATGCGCATCGCAGACCGCCCAATTCTTGTTTGCCGTGGCCGACACGGTTGTGTGCGTGCTCCACACCGACAACTTGAGCGCAGTCGGCCTGTGGTACGACAACTTCGAGCAAACGTCTGATCAAGAGGTAGCCCAACTGCTAGATCAGGCCGATAGATTATATCGTGAGAGCGACTCGGCGACGGCGCAATGATGGCTTCCAGGAATGTCGCCGGTTATGCACGCAGCACCATAACGATCCGATTTGCCTTTCTAGCTTTTATCTCGTCCCTGATGCTGCCGGCATTATGGGACGGGCAGGTTGCATTCGCTCATGCGAAACTGATACGTAGCTCGCCTGCCCAGGCCGAACACCTCGATATACTTCCCGCCAACATTGTTTTGGAGTTTACCGAGCCTGTTGGGCTTGAGTTCAGCGAGGTGCAGTTATTTAGTGGTGACAGGCAAAAGTTCCCCGCAGGCGACCTGACACGATCTGGTGGCAGAGACACTACGGTCAGCCTCCCGCTCGATGACCAATCCTTCACGGGTCTAGTCTATGTTGCTTGGCGCGCTGTATCTTCCGTCGATAGCCACCTGATGAGCGGCAGCTATTGGTTCTCAGTTGGCGCTGGCTCAGAGAACATTACCCCTGAAGGGTCTGGCTTTCCGGTGGCGGGTGATGATGACGGTACGCCGTTAGAGGGTACGGCCTCTGCGCCTGACCTGCCCCGGCTGCTGGCGCGGATCCTTATCCTGGCGTCGAGTGCGTTGTTGCTGGGTGGCCCGGTATTTACGCTACTGGTAATTGAGCCGTCTGCTGTACAGCATGGCGAGCGTGGAGAGCTTGTAGACCGCCTGGCGCGGACCAGGCTCGCTGCTATTGGCGCAGGGGCTGCTGGTCTGCTCGCGCTGGCGTTGCTGGTTGATATCCTGACTCAAACAGCGATCGTGGCAGGCACCGATTATGCAGGTGCATTGACGCGCCTCGACATGACCCAATTGTTACTATCCTCAACGCGCTATGGTTTCGCCTGGATCCTGAAGCTGTTGGCGTCGCTATCTTTGGCTTCGCTGATGCTGTTTGCGTGGGCAACAGGAACCAGGAAGACGAGCAACATCTGGGAGATCGCAATTGCAGGCGCATCGCTACTGTTCCTGGCTGAAGTGCTGAGCAGTCACGCAGCGGCGGCACAGGGAGGCTCGATAGGCGGTCTGCCGGTTCCAGTTCTAAGCGATTGGCTTCATATGGTGGCGGCGTCGCTTTGGGCCGGGGGCCTGATTTACATGGTAGCAATCCTATTTCCTGCGATGAAGGCATCCGGCATGGAACAGGCGGAACGGAGTGCCTTTCTGCGGTCTTCTATTCCACGTTTCTCTCGCCTGGCCGTCGTCAGCGTATTGACCCTGGCGGTGACGGGCAGTTACAACCTGCTCGTTCATACATCTGATGCCCGTGCCGTCTTCGATAGTAATTATGGTTGGGTGCTTATGCTGAAAGTTATACTATTCACTGCACTCGTCATGCTTGGGGCAAGGAGCTTCCGGGTGTTTAGGCATACGCCTATGGGGAGCGGCTCGGAACGTCAGGAGAATATAGACGTTGCGCTTGGACGTAATGTACGCGTTGAGGTGGTTCTCGTGCTGGTTGCCTTGTCGTGCGCCGCTGCGCTCACTCTCTTGCCTCCTCCATGACCAAGGCAACGGACGACATATTCCTTATGGTCTATAACACAGCAAATACATTCAGCGCAAGAGGGTATACCCCTTGCTGATGTTCAGGGTCATCACTATCAAGAATATCAAAATCAAAGGAGTCAAATATGACAGTACGCGATGCAGATAAAATAGGATCAGAGGGTCAACGAGAGGGTCGAGAAGGCGATGGACACTCTACCACGCCCCAGGTGCAAACGCCGGACAAGCCGAGCCAGGCGGAGGGGGACCGCGAGACAATCGACGAGTCGATCAAGGAGAAGGAAGAAGAAGGCATCCTGTAGGTAGAGGACTCACTCGATGTCGAGTCGGGGGGCTGGCTGTCACTTCTAATCTTTGAGTTGCAATGGTCTCGGTTTTCTCTTGCACTTGCTGGGCTGTGGTGAGATCGAATTGGATCGGTATGCCACTCCCGGCTTCGTTCTTCGTCGTGTCGCGGCCGCATCCGGCATTCGGGTCAGCCGCGAGCGCCCCTTCGCGCTGCGCCGCAGTAGGCGGTCCGAACCAGGTGGTTAGCGCGTCAGTGAGACCCCGGTAGGTCAGGTGGGTTTGGTCTCCTACCCAGGCAACATATCCGTCGGGCCGAAACAACACGGCAGCGGGAGCAGTGACCGCGCCAAGTACTGGAAGCTCCCACATACCAACATATGTAGAGTAGATCAACTGAACCCGATCCGCCCATGGAGTGACGTCGAAGCCGCCGGGCTCACCGAGGTTGAGTAGCACCGGCCGGACATCGTGCAGCAGGGTGAATACCCGCAGCGGGCCGTTGGCGGTGATCAGATCGAGATCGGGCATGCGGCGTCCGAGCAGAGGGTGTCCCTCGCCGAGGTCGTAATGAACGCCCAGACCAGACATCTCCGCAGCGATCCGCTGGCATGTTAACATCGTTATATATGCAACCCATATATAAGTAACGAGAATGAAGGTTCTCGGAACCTATAGGCGTGAAGTAACTATTCGGCAATTCCAGATCGACAATGGCTACCGTACCCGCACACCTTGATGGAAAAGCCAAAGTGTTTATAATAGAGAGGGCGCTTGCGCTCTGAATTTGATCGAGTTGCAATTGGTGCGCACCGAGAGCCTATAACAGAAAAAAAGGAGCAGAATAAAATGACTCACGAATTACCCGATCTACCATATAACTATAACGCCCTGGAGCCTTACATCGATGAAGCCACTATGCGAGTTCATCACGACAAACACCACCAGGCTTATATCAACAACCTGAAAGCTGCGCTTGAGAAGTATCCCGACCTTCAAGGCAAAAGCGCCGAAGAGCTGATCCGTGATCTAAGCAGTGTGCCCGACGACATACGAATGGCAGTTCGCAATAATGGCGGCGGGCATGTCAACCATTCGATGTTCTGGACCATAATGGGTCCTGATAGTGGCGGGGAGCCGACCGGCCCGATTGCAGACGCCATAAACGAATGCTTTGGCAGCTTCGATGAGCTAAAGACCAAGTTCAACGAAGCGGGTACAAAAAGGTTCGGCAGCGGCTGGGCCTGGGTGGTACGCAATGCCGACGGCAAGCTAACAGTAACCAGTACCGCCAATCAGGACAATCCGATGTCCGATGGTCAGTACCCTCTCTTCGGCAACGACGTCTGGGAGCATGCATACTACTTACAGTATCAAAACCGCAGACCGGACTACTTGACCGCCTGGTGGAACGTCGTCAACTGGGATGAGGTCAACCGTCGCTTCCAGAGTAAATAGCGTTAGTACCCTGCCATTCGGGAATTACGAATTACGAATTACGGGTTCACCGCAGAGACGCAGAGTAGGGAGATGGTCGGCAAATAGCTCGCCATCTCTCTGTTGGTGTATTGTTTGTTTATTGAGATTATGGGATATGTAATACAAAAGGATCATTGATATTGGCCAAACGAAATAACATTAGAAATATAGCAATCATCGCGCACGTCGACCACGGCAAGACTACCCTGGTTGACGCCATGCTCAGGCAGAGCCATATCTTCCGCGAGAACCAGCAGCTCACCGACCGAGTAATGGACTCGAACGACCTGGAGAAGGAACGCGGCATCACGATCATGGCGAAGAATACCGCCATCGTCTACAAGGGCACAAAGATCAACATCGTTGATACCCCGGGTCATGCAGACTTCGGCGGCGAGGTTGAACGTGTCATGAACATGGTGGATGGGGTACTCCTTCTTGTCGATGCTGTCGACGGCCCAATGCCGCAGACCAAGTTTGTCCTGCGACAGGCATTGCAACGAGGGCATCAGGCGATACTGGTCATCAACAAGATAGACCGCGAGAACGCCCGCCCTATCCATGTGCTCAACGAGACGTTCGATCTTTTCCTTGACCTCGGCGCGAGTAACGCCCAGGCCGAGTTCGTTATCGTCTACACAAACGCGGTGACGGGCGAATCTGGACTGGACCATCGCCGAATGGGCCCACATCTTGAGCCTTTGTTCGACGCAATCGTTGACTGCATACCTCCGCCGGATGTCGATGCTGATGGGCCAACTCAGCTCCTTGTGACCACGATGACGACCGATGATTACAAAGGTAAGATCGTCGTTGGTAGGCTACAGGCCGGTACAGTACGCAAGGCCCAGAACGTTGTTCGCATTGACCACTCAGGCGAAATGGCGCCGAGCAAGATCACGCAGGTCTTCACGTTTCAGGGTCTGAAGCGTATCGA
>JBDSDS010000192.1:0-3023 GCA_039920445.1 Chloroflexia bacterium | reverse complement strand
ACTATGTCTCCTACCTGCACTTCGCTGCTTGCTATCGTCACTTCCGTGCCATCGCGGATAACGGTAGCCTGAGGCGGCACCAGGTCGAACAGTGCGCGCATCGCGTCGTTTGTCCCTTTGCGGGCGCGCATCTCCATCCAGTGCCCGAAGAGTACGAACGTCACCAGCATCGCCGCCGCTTCGAAGAATGTTACCGCGCCCACCACCGTGAGGAGTAGGCTCGCCAGGTACGCCGCTAGCACGCCTGTCGCTATAAGCACGCTCATGTTAAGCATCCGGCGACGCAAGGAGTGGTAAGCGCCTGAGATAAACATCCACCCGCAGTAGAAGACTACAGGCGTGGAGAGCACGAGCATGATCAGGTTCATGCTCAGCCCGAAAGTGGGCAGCTCGACCCCCAACAGGTTCATACCTAGCGGCGAGTAGAGTACCGTGGGGATAGTGAGGAGGAGGGCGATGAAGAACTTGTTGCGCATATCGCCCTCCATAGCCGCCGCCATACCGGGGTCAGACATATCATGGTCCATCCCGCCATGCCCCATCTTACTGTGATCCATACTCTGCATGGGGGCTGAGCCGTGGCCCATAACCGCATGGTCAATAGCCGCGTGATCCACGTTTCCAGCCTGGGGAGTCGCGCTTGCAATCGAGGCCATATCTCCATGCCCCCTGTGGTCCATACCCGTCATGCCGGCGTGCTCCTGCGCACCACTCGCCGCCGAAGAGGTCGGGGCAGAGGCTTCAGACTTGCTAGCCGGTGTCGGAGCGTGGCGCTTATGGGCGCCGGTCGCGGGCATCTCATATTGCATGCGGTCGTGCTTGGTGCCCATGGTGATAGGCTGCATGTCTACCGCGTGGGCCAGGTGCTGCATCTGCCGAGCGGGGGATGGACTTCCCTCGTGGGCGTCACTCGTCTGCTCGGTGTGCGAGACATGGTCGTGTGCCACGGAACCGGAGGGGGACGGCGCGCATCTGCACCCGGTTGTCGTTATCAAGCGCTCGATGTTATCACGGCTTATCATGCCGGGGTGGTAACTAACGTGCGCCACGTTATTCGCCCAATCAATGTGGACGCTGCTTATATGGGGCTGGGAGCGCAGTACCTTCTCAATTGCGTCGGCACATCCCGTGCAATGTACCCCTTCCAGCTTGAGAGTTATATGTTGGTCCTCTTGCTGCCGTTGTCCCTGAGGTTCGGTGTTCGCTTCTATCATAATATAGCCTTGTTCTTCTAAATTACCTGTTGTATATGGTGATCTAAGGTGCAGGGAGCCTGGCACAGTTGTATTGGATCTGCGCTTGGCCCCTTGCTCTTCAGTTGTCGTTGCTTCTCTCAAGCAGGGCCGGAGAGGGTAGCAATCCACACACGGTCGATGCACCCACCAGCATAATCTGCCTGATATCTAGCTGTTGCTTCTAATGCCCTGGTCGCCCGAGCCTGCGCCTTGTTGGCCCTTGCCCACGAACTCGGTCGGGTTCTTATCGAACGCCCGTTTGCAGCCCGCGCCGCAGAAGTAGTACATGATCCCCTCGTAATCGGAGGTATACTGCGCCGTCTCGGTATCAACCGTCATATCGCAAACCAGATCTATAACTTGCGCCATTGTGTTTCTCCTTTGCATAATTGTGAATTGCTGGCGTAACTGCTGAGCACACCTGCTAATGGGATGCTTATCTGCTCGTTAGCGGGATGAAACCCTGCTTGGGATCGTCTGGCGCACCGACTTCAGCAGCGCTGGCGACCGTGTAGCCTTCCTCGTCCAGAGCTTCCTTTATCTGGTCAAGGCTGAAGGCATTCTCGTCGTAGTCCAGGTACACGCTCTTTGCGGCAATGTTTACCTGTACGGCCTTGACGCCGGGCTTGTCTTGCAGGGCCCCCAGAACTGTCTTCTCGCAGTGGCCGCATGATATATCGGGTACATTGAGTGTTACGTTTGTCATTTTCGTGTTCCTTTCATTTTGTAATTGGTTGCTTTTTCCGATTTCGGCGCCAACGAGGCGCAGGTGGTCGGTTAGTGGCTATTTCACCTCGACTACCCAGTCGACCAGGGTGACCTTGCCGTCCTTGCTGAACCGCAGCCACAGCCTGTACAGGCCAGAACGCTCGAAACGGTGAGTGAATCCCACCGAGGGACCCAAACCTATGTCGCTCATCACCGCGTCTATATGAGCAAAGCTTCCAGCGTTTTGGTCCAGCAAGGCTATATGGCTCTCTGTGCCTACGAGAGACTTGATTTCGTCTCGGGCGCTTGCAGCGGTGTCCGCATCGGTGTCACGAGACACCAGGGCCACGAAGCGGCTGGTCTGGCCTGCCCTCACATCACCCAACGGCTCCAGACTGATCACGTAGCCGTTGCTTTTCTTGGCGCCGAGGTCCCGAGCCAGCCGCGCCTTCTGAGCACCGCTGACCTGCACGTCGAAACGATGTACCTGACGCCCTTCGCCGTTCAGGTCAAGCTCATTGTACAGTACGTACTCTCCCGGTGCCGGGAAGCTATGCCGTATGCTGTACTGCCCGGGCGCGCCCGCGGGTTGGGGGTGCACCTGGTCGAAGTAGTTCAGGTCGCGGTTGACGATGAACAGATGCATCGGCTCACCAGACTCATGACCAACCGTACCTGCGCTAGGGACCAGTTTGCCGGCGAGGTCGTCAGGCAGACCGAACGTGAGGGTGGCAGGCTCCCCGGCAATCACCTGGCCGCCAGTATTGAAGTCTATCTTAGCCTGGCCCGTCTGTGTAGCGCCGGTGGGTAGCCCAGTGGCTATTTGGGTAGGTACGCCGGGGCTAGGTACTGATACGTGGCTGCTGCTCCTGACGGGAGCAGCATTGTGGGCGGGGGCCTGTGCGATACTCTCAGCGCGGGCGATGCCTGTGCTCATGCCCATGCCGGTGGCGGGCTTGAAGAAGAAGAGGGAAGCCGCGCCCACAAGCAGCGCCAATGTCCCGATCGTCAGCAGGTAAGCAACATCGGCCAACCGGCGGCGCAGGGGCGGGTGGGTTATCTCGCGAACATTCTTTGGAG
>JBDSDS010000191.1:0-6192 GCA_039920445.1 Chloroflexia bacterium | reverse complement strand
TCCGGCCCGGCCTGTTGCGTGAGGTAACTTGCCACCCCCCGGTAATCGGGCAGGAAAGAGAGTCGGCGATGCTGCTCCGGGCTGAAGTAAAGAAAGCTAGAGTAGGCGAAAAGCAACAAGAGTAGCGTACCGACCGCGCCCCCCACGTAATTTGTAATTCGTAATCCCCATAGAATCTTGGCGGGTAGTTGGCGCTCTTGGCGTCTTGGCGGTTCCGTCGTAATTTGTATTGTGGGACGTATCCGCCACAAGAAGACAACGCCGTTGGCAAGCAGCAGGAAGTAAAAAGGCATGGCGAAAAGGGCGTAACGCTGGAAGACGATATTGCTCGTCCTGAAGACCGCCAGCAGGAGAGCGGGAATAAGGATCATAAGCACACAGAGCAATACCGCCTTCGACTTCTTTTGCTGGACAGCAGTGAGTGCCCCGACTATGGCCAATACTCCAAATCCCCACTGAATAGCTTCCTCCATGCTGCCTGCGATACCTAGCGGGGCAAGCCTGGCGGGCAAAAGCGCGACCTGCCTTCCCACGATGTCGAAGAAGACCTCCCAGTTTGGCGTGGTACGGTGTAACTGCAACAGGTCCAGCAGCAAAGGCGTTGAAGCCAGGGCAATCGCACCGAAGGAGAGTAGAGCGTTTCGCAAGGCAGCGCTTTCACTGCTTCTCTTTACCCACGACTTATAAATGATCCACAATAGATAAATCGCCAACGCGGGCAAGAAGAGGGTGAGCGCGAAATAGGAAAAGTGGAGATCGAGGATGGTGACAAAGGTGAAAACAGCCCACCAACCTGCTTGTCCAGTCTTCTCAGCCTTGAGGAGCGAATAGAGGGAAAGGGCGCTAAGGAGAACGAGGAGCGTATAAGGGCGAACATCCTGCGAATGCCCGATATGCACGGCGGAGACCGCTACCATCAAAGCCGCCAATAGCCCCTGCGCTCTGCCGAACGTCTCCTTGCCCAGCCCGTACACCACGAGGGGTGTGAGCGCGCCCGCGACCGCAGAGGGGAGCCGCACCAGCACGGCGCTTGCAGCGGGGTCGAAGGGTTGGATGGTGAGCCATACGAGGAGGTAGTGGAGGGGCGTTTGCACCAGCATCCCGCCGAACCTGTCAGTGAGGATGGCTTCTATTCCCCGGCGCGCTATTTCTATGGAGGCTACTTCATCGTACCAGAGGCCGTAGCAATCGAGGCAGGGGAACCGGAGAGCCGCAGCGATGGCGCATATCGCTACTAACCAGAGGGCGACCCGATTTTGGATTTTGGATTTTGGATTTTGGATTTTGAACCCTGGCTTTATGGGCCTATCTCGGTGAAGTAATCTCGCACAAGGTCTTTGTAGCCTTGCGGGATGTAATCGCTATCTAGGGCTTTGCCTGCTTCGTCTTTGTACTTCCCGTAGACTTCCTCATAGGGGACTTGAGCGGGGCCAGTGTTGTTGACGTCGGTGTTGGTGGTTGTGCTGCTTTGCTCGCCGCCTGGGTTGTCCTGTCCCTGCACGCCTACCGCTGTGGTCGATGCGTTCACGCTGCTTGGAGGTGCATAGACCGGATCGGTATGGCCTGTACCCCAACCGGAGCCTGGCGAGCCGCTCGAAGAGCCATTTTGCCCACTCTGACCTTGACCGTTACCCTGCCCCTGACCTTGACCGTTACCCTGCCCCTGACCTTGACCGTTACCCTGCCCTTGACCCTGCCCTGCACCTTGACCCTGTCCCTGTTGGTCTTGTCCTGCAACCGGTGTGCCCTGACCGGGTGTTCCTTGTACGAGTACAGGAGTTCCGGTGCGAGACGCCTGCCCGCTTACAGGAGACCCAGCCGTAATAGGTGTGCCGTTCAACGCGACAGGAGTACCAGACAGGGGAGCGCCCCCAGCGCCCCCCGCCACGCGAGTACCCTGGGCGATGGCTGTCTGCATACTGGAGCTTAGTGCCACGGGCGTTTGCTGCCCCGCCTGAGAGATGCCGTTCTTGCTCTGCTGTAACTGGGAGAGGGCTTGCCTGATTTGCTCCTGGGTAGCCTGGGCTTGCTGGGCGTTCTTGACGTATTCACCTGCTTCCGCCAATGCTTCTTCGGCGGAATCTGCATCCCCCTGTTCGAGAGCATCTGCCGCTTCGTTCAGCCTGCGGGCAAGCTCAGGGTCTAGCGCTGCCGCCTGGTCACGCGCTCCTCTTAGCGCCTCAGCCAACTCTTTTCGCTCCTGGGCCGACATCTTATCGGCGTTCGCGCCTGCCTGCTTGAGGCTCTCCTTAGATTGCTCAGGGTCGCCAGACTTGAGGGCTTCTCCAATCTGGCGGGCAGCTTCGCTCTCGGTATTGGCAAGCTGTTTTGTCATCTCGTCCAGCGCCTCTTTCTGGGCCGCGGATTGGGGGTCAAGCGTCTTTTCGAGCTTGTTCTCCGATTCGGACAGCCTTGCCATCGCTTCCTCCCTGGAAAGAGGGCTATCTTCCAGGTCGCGCGACAGGCTGTCAAGCTCTTTAATCAACTCTTGCAAGGCAGGGTCGTTGGCGACGCGTGGCTGCTCGGCGACTGCCTTCTTGAACTCTTCGATCTTCTTCTGCTCGACTCCTAACTGTTTGGCGACTGCGCTTGAGTTCGGATCGCGCTGTAGGTCGGGCACGAACAATACTGCGAGGAATAGAACGAGCAAGGGGAGCAT
Organism: Chloroflexia bacterium; assembly: GCA_039920445.1. Classification (GTDB taxonomy): domain Bacteria; phylum Chloroflexota; class Chloroflexia; order QHBQ01; family JADMIH01; genus JADMIH01. The sequence continues at coordinate 3,533 of JBDSDS010000191.1, read as the reverse complement.
GGGCGCCAACCGTCGGCTCTCAACCTTGAGAGGTATATCTTTTGTGGGCGAGATGCGTGCTGCTTGCTCCAGGGCATCGTCCAGTTGGGCTTCCCTGAGGGTGCTTTCTTCTCGCGTGGGATTTACGGAAGGCTTGATCTCATCTTCCAGCGCCGTGGAAAGGCGCTCGTCCAGTGACAACAGACTGTCGGCGCGCCGCGCTGTGTGCATCAGGTCGCGGGGCCTCAACAGGGCATACAAACTGCTCGTGGCAAGGGCTGCCAGCAGGAATCCGATGCTGATGAGCACGAGAACCCCCAGTGAGATCATGCCAGTAATTCGCCATACACCCGCCAGCAGCAAGCACGTCGCCATGCCAAGCGCGCCCGATAGCGGAGCGAGTGATGCGGCTTGCTGGGCACGCAATCGCATCTGTAAGCCGAGCAGCACTTCATGGAGCCTACTGAGGCGCGCGTCGTGGGAAGCTTTGGGAATGCTAACCACTTGCCTGCTGTCCTTCCGCTGCTGGTTCCGAGGGTGTTGCTTCCCCAGGCATAGCTCGTCGTTTGCCTTTTGACCTGTATCTGACCGGCTGCACCCTTCTTATGCTGATCAACACCAGCAGTGCGCTTATTAGCAAGGCTTCGATGCAGAATAGGAGCCAGGGAGAGATTACCAGCACGGTATGGCCCTGTAAGTAGGTCGTGTTTGTGTAGATGAAAAGGGGATCGCCGTTCATGAAGAAGCCGTCGCTTATCCCCATCGCTATTAGGGGATGTGACGATAGCACCAGCCCGCTCGAATAGAAGAAAGCTTCCGTGTTGGTGATAGTCTGTCCGGTCGGATCGAATCCGAATGCGCCCATCGTTGAGATTACCAGCAGATAGATGAACGGCACGATAAGCAGTTGGAAGATGATGGTGCCGTATGTCAGCACGTTGCTCGCCACGCTGCTACGCAGGACGCTCGACCAGAAGATGCCAATGGAAGCGAAAAGCACCGCCGCCGCTAGCATCACCACCTGCGAGAGGATAATTTCTTCGGGCGATACCCCACCGAACATGAAAGCCAGGCTCTCCAGTGGCGCGATGGCGATTATGAGAAGGACCACATAAGCGAGAGCCGACCCAAGCTTGCCAAGTATCACCGACCGCGCACTCAAGAGTGTAGTCATGAGAAGGTCATAGGTCTTTTGCTCGCGCTCTGATGTGATTGCACCGGCGGTGAATGCGGGCGTCAAGAGCGACACCATGATAGTCTGAAACACGACCAGCGTGCCGAATATTAGCTTGCCGACCTGTGAAGAATCGGGGCTACCCCCGCTGCCCATATCACGCGCAGCCAGGTAGACGAGCCAGCTAATCCCGCTGAGCACGACAAGGTATACGACGAGCACGGCAGCCGCCCGCCACCCTCTCATCCGCCCCCGTAGCTCTTTTACAATTACCGGATTAGCCTGCAAGACTACCCCCTTCGGGAATTACGAATTACGAATTACAAATTACATGAGGTCAAACAATTCCTAATTCGTAACTCGGGCCTTATTCTAGTTCCACTAAATAATTGATCAATTGACAAATGGGCCTCATCCAATACTTGGGCGGACAGCACGACCGAATCGTACTCATCAATGTTGTGCGAGGAAGTCCAGCACCACTCTGTTGAACACAATAGGCTCCTGGTAGCTCATGAAGTGCGTCACGGCCGGGACGGCGACCAGTCGGCAACCAGGTATGCATTCGGCCAGCTTGTCGACGATCCGTCGCGAGTAGGGCATTCCGTACTCTGCCTCTATCGCGAGCGTCGGCGTCGTGATTGCGCTCAGCTTCTCGCAAGTCAGCGGCTCTGGCGGTGGAGCCATTGGTCGCTTTCTGCCGAAGTTGTCAAGCCACATGCGACGAAGACCCTCGGGTTGGGCGTCGAAAGCATGCGATCCTCGGTTATTGACAAGCTCGAACCACAGCTTGGCAGCGCGCTCTCCATCGCCAGCCGCTTCGGCGGATACTTGCTCCCTTTCGTCGCGCCACCACGCCAGTACCGCTTCGCTCTCAGGGTCGCCCTCGAGAAGCCAAGGCACATTCGGTTCGATGATCGTCAGGCTGCGCACTAGTCCTGGCTCGAGCAGGGTGGCGCGCAGCGCTATCGCTGTCGAAAAACCGACCAGGTGGACCGGCCCGGCCTCCAGCCGACGCATGAGGGCCAATAGATCAGTAACGTGCGCTTCGGCTGAGTAGTCACCCTCTGTAGACCATGTGCCGGATCCATGGAATCGATGGCTGTAGGCGACGAACCGATAGTGCGCTGCAAAGGCCTCCCGCTGGGGTTCCCAGTACCGCAGATCCGAGTGGCCGCCATGAGAGAACACCACCGGGACACCCGTACCATCGTCCACGTATTCGAGGTTGACACCGTTGACCTGAACGTGCGTCACAAATTCCTCCCTGTCTCACAACTCGCCATGACCATATGTACACTCCGAACTAGCATAAGGCCCAATTCGTAATTTCATTGTACCAGTCCTTTTGTGGTGCGTAGGAAGATGTCTTCCAGGTCGCCCATTGATTCTTCGAATGCGAATACAGGTATGTCGTGCCTGATTAGGAGCGCGAGCATCTCGCCCAAGAGCGTATCGTCCCCGTTCACGCGTACATGGAGTGTGGCAGGGCCTGGTACAGGTGGATTAGGCTCTGTGGGCAACACGCCAGGGGGTGGTGGCACAAATTGGGAATTATGAATTATGAATTGTGAGTTTTGAATTGACGTAGTTTCACTTGCGACCTGCGGAGGAGGGGGTATGGCCCCAGCCTCTATGTTGGCTTGTGGTGGTGGCGGTGGAGGAGAAAGCATCGCTTGTGCTTGTTGTCCGTTTTGGGTAGCCAACCCCGCCTGCGCTCTCTGGCCGGGCCTGTAGCCGGGGGGCAACACTTTTACGCTGATTACACCTCCCAGGCTTTCCAGCAATTTCGACGCCTGGGGAGCGTGGTCCAGCACCCTCACGTATATCTCGCGGGCGGGCTGCATCGCCTTGAGTATGTCGGCAACGCTGCCGCTCAATAGCAATTTGCCCCTCTCGATGATGGCGATGTGGGTACACATCTCGGCTAGCTCGATGAGAATGTGGGACGACACTAATATCGTCTTGCCCAGCGAGCGCAATTCCTTTAGTAGCTCGCGTAGTTCGATACGTGCATGGGGGTCGAGGCCAGACGCAGGCTCGTCGAGTATCAATAATTCAGGCTCGTGGACCAGGGTACGCGCAAGGCAAAGCCTTTGCTTCATGCCCCTCGATAATTCTTCTACAAAGCTATTTTTCTTGGCCGACAGGTCAACGAGCGCGAGCAGGTCGTCGATCATCCCTTTACGTCGAGATTCGGGTACGTGGTATGCAGCGGCGAAGAAGTCGAGGTACTCCCACACCATCATGTTGTCGTACACGCCGAAGAAGTCGGGCATGTAACCGATGCGCCGCCTTACCTCGTGAGGCTCTTCCATGACCGGGTAGCCGGACACCCACGCCCGGCCGTGCGTCGGCTCGAGCAGCGTGGAGAGTATGC
>JBDSDS010000190.1:0-4905 GCA_039920445.1 Chloroflexia bacterium | reverse complement strand
GACGCTATCGCCGGTTACGCTGGTGGTCTGCCAGATGCCGTTCCAGATCATGCCTGCACTGCCGGATTTGAAGGCAGCCAGTTCGGCGTCGACTTCGAGGTTAGGAGCAGAGTACTTGGTCTGGGCGTCCTTCAGCCACTGTAGAGCCTTGACACCAGCATCGCTGTTCCATGTCGCCTTGCTTCCGTCAGCCGCGAACGACTCGCCGCCAAATCCGTAAAGGATCTGCTCGAAGATTTGGCGAATCGGGAAGCCCTGGGTTAGCATAAAGCCCTTCTTGTCGCCGGTGGTCATAGCCGCAGCGACCTTTTCGAACTCGGCCTGCGTCTTCGGCGGCGCGGTCATGCCAGCAGCCTTAAGCAGGTCTTCGTTGTAGAACATGGTCATCGGGTGGATGTCGAGGGGCACGCTGTAGCGCTTGCCCGCAACCTCGCCGCCATTCCAGACCGCTGCCGGGAAGTCACTGGCGCTTACGCCCATCTGACCTACAACATCGTCAATCGGGCGCAACACGTTGCGGTACGCCCATGTCGCAACCTGATCAACGTGGATGATCGCTACGTCAGGTAACTGATCGGCTGCAGCGGCGGTCTGAATCTGAGTGTAATACTCGGCCTGGGTTGTCATGGTAACTTTGACATTCTTGTTGGCATCATTGAATTTTTCGGTCAGAGTGCCCATAAATGGACCGTCCGGTCCGGTGAACGGGTTCCAATATGACAGTTCCACATTTGGGCAGTTTGCGGGGGCTGTAGCGGCCGGACTTGCCGTATCCCCGCCGCACGCCGCGAGCAGCACGCCCAACATGCTAACGAGGGTAATGTGCGTTAATCCTCTTCGGAATTTCAACAACATTTCAATTTCCTCCTTGGTTTATTCCCGAATCGTCCACCGGTGTCTCTCACAGGTGGAATTAATTAGTATATTATCTACTTTGTTCAGTAACCATAGGCATTCCCCCCTTTCAAGTTAGCACTCAGAAACAGTCCTAAGCAGAGCGTGTTATTTTCCGCGAAGGCATCCCCGGCGTGTAGTCAACCCGGAGGGTCAGGTCTTGCGGATAGTTGCCGAATGAGCGGCCAAACAGGTTGAGACCGCCGACGTGAAGCGCATCCGCCTTGACCCCCAAACGGATAGTAATCACGCGACAAGAAGTAAGATCGAGATCGTCAATAGTCAAACCTGAGAGGGCATGGCCGTCGATGAATGCGCCTTGCTTGTTTACAAGCCAACGCTTCAGGACTCCGAACTGCGAGTCCTTGCGCTCCCACCATGAAGGCGTAACGCGGCCACGTTGGCCTCCAAAGTCGGCGGGGCATGTCCACGTCCCAACTTCGCGCTCGTTGACCCAGAGTGTAATGTCTGAGGGCCAGTCGTCATTATGAGAGGGCGCTTCCGAGCATATTTCCATGCTAACAACAAGGCTTGATGGAGTTGCGCCACGTGGTACCCTGTTGGGAAAGTTGTAGTCGAGGTAGCCGCTACGGAACCATATAAGACCAGCGTCCAGGCGGCCCGGCTCATAAAAGCTGATAGGGTCATCAAGAAGACCGATTAGCGAAGACGAGCTGGCAAGCCCACAGGTTGGCGCCACCTGGAAGCCTGCGTAACCTCCTATCGGCATCGACACCTCGACCGAGTTCTCCAGATGCTCTACGGAGTGTGGAAGGTGGACAAGCAGATTGTCGTAGGTGCGAGTGCATACCTTCTGCAAGCCATGTGTGGCAGCATGTAATTCGGTTCGGAGAAACTTCGCTTCTTCTAGAATCTTGATCTGGGCAGCGGCGGTTGACGGGGGCATATCGAGGGCGCGGGCAACCTCATTGACAGAGCGCCCGCCGTCCGCCAGGAACTGAAGGATGCGCCAACGCGGAGCCGAAGCCAGGGCCTTCAATGTGGTGACGACTAAGTCGTCAGAGGTATTTGCCTCAAGGTGGAGCGTTTTACCGTGCAACATCGCACATCCTCTCACACTACTTGCGGACGCAGGCCGACTTGGAGCCTTGACAACTACCTTTTGAACCAGGAAAATAAAGATCGACCCAAGATTTTCTGCCTGAAAGTATTGGGATTATAAGTGAAGTAGGAACACCTGTCAATAGGACAGGTTGCATTTCGCTCAAATATGGCAGAACGGCGGAGAACCGGGCGGGCCTCCTATCTTCACTTGTTCATTTCAGGCACAGTTGTGTTGTTCTTTACAGCAAATTTTGTTCCATTGGAGCCTTATTATGCGCCACAATCTTTCTCTTTCCGGCATCTGGGAGTTTCAGCTTGACCCAGATGGGACATCAACAGTCGAAGCGCTCCAGCCCGACAGGAAGATTATTGGTCCCATGCCCTGGCAGGTCGCTTTTCCTGAGCTACAGAGGTACAGCGGTTTTGCATGGTACAAGCGTAGCTTCATTGTCGACCCCTCCTGGTTGGAAGGCGAGCTTCTGCTTCACTTCGGAGCGGTCGATTACTGGTGCCAGGTCTTCGTCAATGGACAGCTAGCAGGACAGCATGAAGGTGGCTACACGCCTTTCACACTTTGGATCGCGGCGCTGGTACGCTCAGGCGCTAACGAGATTGCAGTGCGCGTATACGATACCGTCCAGACCGAGGTGAGCATTTCACGTTGGCCTGCCTTCAACAGTGCTGAGTCTAGCGATGGTCCGCCGTTTGCCGCCAACGATATTCCTCACGGCAAGCAAGAGTGGTACATCAACGCGAGTGGCATCTGGCAGGATGTGACCCTTACTGCCGTTCCACGACGCTATATCTCTCACACCAGCTTAGTGACTGATATTCATACGGGCGAAGTGCGCCTCAAGATAGAGCTTGGCAGCATCGCATACGAAGGTGCTGAGGAGAGACTGCATGTACTGGTAGAGAGCAAAGGCACGGCCATTATTGAAAGCGACTTTCTCATCGAAGGTAGCCCCTCGGTATACGAGGCAGCCGTCACCGTGGAGGCACCACAACTCTGGAGCGATACCAGCCCACATCTTTACATGGCGAGGCTCAGGCTCAATTCAGCTCACGGCAATGACGAAATAAGTGTGCGCTTTGGGTTTCGAGAGATTGATACCCAGGGCGGTAAGCTCATGCTGAATGGCAAGCCCCTGTTCCTGCTCTCAGTGCTCGATCAAGACCTCTACGCGGACACTATCTACACCGTCCCATCCGAGGAATACATGCGCGATCAATTCCGAAAAGCAAAGGAGCTTGGCTTCAACTGTCTGCGCTGTCACATCAAGCCGCCCGACCCTTTGTACCTGGACCTTGCCGATGAGATGGGCCTCTTAGTCTGGACCGAAATACCGTCCTGGCGCACTTTCCACATTAAAAGCACAGTTCACACAATTCAGATCGACCTTGATGATGTTGTGAAGCGCAGGGTAGAAAGCACACTAGAGGAGATGATACGAAGGGACAGCAACCACCCTTCTATCATTGTCTGGACAATCGTAAATGAGGACTGGGGAACCGCCCTACCGTTGAGCGCACACGATCGCGCATGGGTGCGCGAGATGTACGATCTTTGCAAACGGCTTGATCCAACGCGGCTTGTGGTCGACAACTCTGCGTGCCCGCACCCCTGGGGTCCGAACGTCCATGTAAAAAGTGACCTCGACGATTTTCATATTTATGCCAATATCCCTGATCAGGCACGAAGATTCACCCAGACTATAGAGCAGTTCGCGCTGCGGCCCGCCTGGACATATTCCAACCATGGAGATGCCGAGCGCACGGGCGAAGAGCCACTTGTGCTTTCCGAGTTCGGCAACTGGGGGTTGCCTTCGCTTCGACTGCTGCGTAGTGCGGAGGGCAAGGACCCGGCTTGGTTCGACGTTGGCCCGTGGTGGTCAGAGTGGGAAGGCGAGCCAGGCTGGCCCGCCGGAGCCGACGAGCGCTTCCGCAAGTTGGGGCTAGACACCATCTGGCGCGACTATGAGGAATTCGCCGCCGCTACTCAATGGCACCAATACGCCGCGATGAAATTCCAGATAGAGGCTATGAGACGCCAATCATCGCTGGCAGGCTATGTTGTCACCGAATTGGCAGACGCATACTGGGAGAGCAATGGCCTTCTCGATTTCTACCGCAACCCGAAGGTTTACCATGATCTATTCCACTCAGTAAATGCGCCCGATGTGCTAGTCTCGCAAAACGAACGCTTTGCCTACTGGGATAATGAAGAGATACATACCAAACTTTACGCATCACACTACAGCGGTGAAGAGTGGACCGGAGCTGTGGTAGAGTGGTCGATCTCTGACACTTCAGCCTGTGGAGAAATTAAGGTTCATCCCCTTCTGAGGGGCCAGGTCGCCCCACTCGATACCCCTTCAATAGCCCTGCTGCGCGTGGATGATACGGTGGCCGTGAAGGTAGACCTGACGCTAAGAGGAGGCTCAGGTAATCTCCTGGCCCGTAACTCGCTGGATACACTTGTACTGCCGGAAAGGTACAGCATAGCGCGATTCAACGGCAAGGTCGCCGTAGTAAGCAGCCACAACCGGGTAAGCAAGGCCGCCGCCGAAGTGCCGAGTATGCCTATTTCAACAGGAGTCACCCCAGTTGACGAGTTGCCGGAGTCGGAGCCGCCGGTGTCAGGAGGATCAGTAGCGGATGGGCGCGTTGGACTTGACCTGGAGAGTACGCTGGAGGCATTAGGATATAGCATACAAACCGAGATCGCCCAGGACACTCAGGTAGCAGTAAGTAATTACCCCAATGCCGAACTGCTGGCGTGGGTTCGCGACGGCGGCGATTTGCTCTATCTCAGTCGGGGACCAAGCCCATTCTTCTGGACTCAGGCGCGTGGCACGGCCTACGGCGGCGGCTGGATTAATGCATTCAGTTGGCTGCGAACCGCAGTACATACACGCCTTAAAGTCGCTAATCCGCTCGGCCTTC
>JBDSDS010000189.1:0-5424 GCA_039920445.1 Chloroflexia bacterium | reverse complement strand
TCAACGGTGCGGGCCGTCACGAACATTGAAGCCGGACCTCCTACCCGCAGCGAGTTATGCTTGCTCATCGGCTCATCCTGAATCACTTTGAGGCCGATTATCTCTTCCATGCGTAACGAGACATCCGGGCGAAAGCCGATTGAAGAGCGACGCTTTGGGCTGTCTGGGGAAGAAGGTATCACAAGTAATCTACAGGGATATGTCTATCGTAGCGCGTTGGTTTGGTTCGGCCATGCGAAGAGCCGACAGGACTTCTTCACCCGCTTTCCAAACGTCACCCGCGCCGAAGGTGATAAGCACGTCGCCGGGAGTAAGCTCTTTCAGAAGAAGAGTACAAGCATCAGCGAGAGTAGGAGCAAATACGGCACACCCTTCAGGCATGAGATCGACAATATCGCGCCCGCTCATTCCCAGGGTATCGGTCTCACGAGAGGCATAAATCTCAGTAATCACCACGCGGTCGGCGGCCTCCAGCGACCAGGCAAACTCAGGAAGAAAGTCACGGGTGCGCGTGTATGTATGAGGCTGAAACAGAGCAACCAGCCGTCGCCCAGGAAAGCGTTGGCGGGCGGCGCTCAGATTAACCGCTAGCTCAGTCGGGTGGTGAGCGTAGTCATCTATCACGGTTACGCCCGCAGCCTCCCCCTTCAACTCAAAGCGTCTGCCCGTGCCCACGAAATCACCCAGCAGCCTTGCGACTTCATCCACGTTCATTCCCAGGGCACAACACGCTGCCAGCGCGGAGAGCGAATTAAGCACATTATGGGCGCCTGGAAGTTGTAACGACACAGTTGCTGCCTGCTCATCCAAGTGATAGGCCTGATAGTCGATTCCTCCCCTGACGTTCGACGCAATATCTCGTGCCTGCCACGCCATATCTGGGCCAACACCATAAAGCTCCACTTGAAAGCGCACTCCGTCTTCAACAAGCTCCGTGACAAGGGCATTCGTGCGAGGGTCGTCTCCACAGGCTACAAATAGACCACCAGACCTGATATTTGAAGCGAAGCCCCGGAAGGCGTAGAAGATCGCTTCGGCGGTGCCATAGTATTCCAGATGGTCAGTCTCTATGTTGGTAATAACCGCAATTTCGGGCCGTAAGTGGAGGAACGAGCGATCGTACTCATCTGCTTCGGCCACAAGTTCGGGTCCTGAACCCCAGTGCCCTCCACTGCCCAGGCCAAGTATTGTGCCACCTACCATATAGGAGGGGTCGCGTCCGGCCTTCGCCAGCACCCATGCGATCATCGCCGATGTAGTGGTTTTGCCGTGAGTACCCGCTACCGCTATCCCGCGCCTGGAATCCATCAACTGACCGAGGAGCGCTGCTCGCTTTATGACAGGTAAATCAAGCCGTTTTGCCGCCAGTAGTTCAGGATTGTCCTCTGGCACCGCGCCCGTGAGCACGATCTGAGTAGCATCGGTTAGATTCGAGGCAGAATGTCCAACGTAGACCTTTGCGCCTCGCGCTTCGAGGGCAAGGGTAGCATCCGATGCCGCAAGGTCGGAGCCTGAGACGGTGGCTCCGATGTCGAGCAGAGCCGCAGCAAGGGCGCTCATCCCCGCCCCACCTATGCCTATAAAATGCCAGTGTTGGGAAGCAAGATTCATTTCGGACGTTAGATCTCAGATTCGGGATTTACGTTTTCCGGCTATTCCAAAGTCCGAAATCCTAAATCAAATGGCTTTGCGAAATACTCGCCAGAAAGTGTACACGAGTATCAAGAGAATGAAAAGGCCCATGAGGGGACAGATCATAGTCGCCAGTGGATTATTGTCGGGTAAAGGAGCTACCCCAATGGATATCTGAGGTACGGTAAGTCCCGCGCCGCCCGATGGATTGGACCCACTGCGGGCCACAAAATCTGACCAGTAATTAAGCCCTTGCGCCAGGCCTACAATCGCGGCAAGGCCACCGAACACCCCACCAAGTAAGTGACCTAACAGGCCAAGCTCGCCCCGGTTTGTGAGTTTGCGCGCCACCCACCAGGAAAGAAATACAAGGGACACAAAGAAAATACCTGTAGCGAACGGCTCCCAGGGTGAGGTAATATCTATCGTGGGTGAGGAGATCGCGCTTTCATCGCGGTCCATGGCAAGCGCGACGAACTGTGCAAAGACGCTCAGGACCTTGTTGATGAGCCTCTCCAGCTTTGGTCCCATTGTGTGCGCTATAAGGCCACTGAAATAGACCCCCATAGTCCAGATAGCCATGACCCGCCACCCCATGTAAACGCCCATAACAGCCGAGGCTATCACCAGGGGTAGGAGCCATTGCCACCATTCGAGGTTAATTATCATAGCGCCAACTCAACTAAGAGTGGTACCATACGCCATTCGCGGGGCATCAGTTTCGCTCCCGATACTGAGCCATGACCGGCCTGGCCCTCAACTTCGGATCGAGCTTGACAGCGCGGGGCCGAGAAGGCGAAGGCGCTTCGGACACCGGAGAGTTAGAGTACTTTGATATATTCAGCAACAGCCCAATGGCGGCCATAGTGATAACAAGGGAGGAACCACCGTAGCTTATAAAGGGTAGAGGCACGCCGGTGAACGGAATAGCGCCTGTGACCGCGCCTATATTGAGCATCGACTGGAAGATGACCCAGGTGGTAACGCCCGTAGCCATGAGCGCGCCGAAGCCGTCAGGGGCATTCCTCGCCACGCGGTAGCCCCGCCAGGCCACCACCAGGAAAAGGGTAATCATCAGAACCGAGCCGATGAAACCCATCTCCTGCCCCCAGACCGAGAATATGGCATCTGTCGAGTGCTCAGGCAGCCAGCCGAACTTCTGGCGTGATGCACCCAGACCCAGCCCTGTGAGTCCCCCCGAACCAATGGCGAGAAGCGACTGCACGATATGGAAGCTAATGCCCAGAGGGTCGTTCTCAAAAGGGTCCTTCGAGAAAGCCAGTAGGCGGTCCACGCGGTAGGGCGCTGCTATAGCTGCCATAGCGAAGGTGAGCAGGGCAACCGTCATACCGAGCGCCATGTGGCTGAGGGCCGCGCCCGACACGAAGAATATGGTAACGCCTATCGAGAATATTACCAACGTCGTGCCCATGTCCGGCTCGATGAACACCAGCCCGCCCAGGAGTCCCAGCATGATTCCAAAGGGAAGGAAACCATAAGAAAAGTTGCGTACTTTCTCTCCTTTAGTGGAGCACCAATCAGCCAGGTAGAGAATAAAGGCGAGCTTCGCCAGCTCCGAGGGCTGTAAGGAGATAGGGAGGTTGCCTAATGACAGCCAACGTTTCGAGCCGTTTACCTCTTCGGAGATGAAGGAGGGCCCGACCAGCACAACGATGAGCAGGAAGACCGTCAGGATAATTAGAGGCACTGAAAAGCGCCGCCAGCGTGTATAGGGCACGCTCATCGTGACCAGCAGCGCGACGGAACCAAGCACAAGCCACTGCACGTGACGCTGGATCAGGTAGGTTTGGTTATCGGCATCAACCCCGCTGGACGAAAAGACCATGAGCACGCCAATCGTACACAGGATGCCGACCACAGCCAGTATCCAGTAATCAGGGCGTTCAAATCTTCGGGTACGAGACATCTTTCGGTTTTGGATTTTGGATTTTGGGTTTTGGATTGTTTAGGCCCGCGCTCATGCCTCACGTTTCACGTTTCACGCATCGGGTGTACAGGTTAGTTTAGACTAGCGAGGGCTATGCAGGAGGGTTTTCCACAAGCGAGGCGACTATGGCGCGGAACTGGTCGCCCCGGTCGAACTCGTTACGGAACATGCCGAAGGATGCGGTGGCGGGTGATAGGAGGACGGCCCCTCCGGGAGGTGAGGCTTGCCAGGCAGCAAGAACGGCCTCCTCAAAGACGCTGTAACGCCCCAGGAGGTTGACGCCTGCTCTAAGGAACTGCCCTTCCATGAGAGGAGTGGCCGTACCCTCAAGGAGTGCTACAGAGGCTGTATGTGATGCAACCACAGGCGCGAGGTCCGCGAAGTCAAGGCCCTTGTCCGCGCCGCCCGCGATCAACACTATCGGCCCATCGAGAGATTTCACCGCCGCCATCGTAGAGGCCGGTGTGGTGGAAGTGGTGTCGTTATAGAAGCGCACGCCATCAACCGTGCGTAGGTATTCCAGACGGTCAGGCACTCCCCGGAACGAACGAAGGCCCTTGCGTATCGCGTCCATAGGCGCGCCCGCCAGCAGCGCGAGAGTAGCGGCACAGGCAGCATTTGCGCGGTTGTGCTCGCCCGGCACCTGGATGTCAGAATAGGCAGCGACCTGGGTAGCGCCCCCGTCCGGCCCGTGCCATACAAGAACATCGCTTGAGATTGACATCCCAGGAAAGCCCAGCGCAGACGTACTCTTGCCGAACCAGGCGACGCCCGCCGGGGCCACCCCACTCCATTGGCTCACTATAGGATCGTCTGAGTTCAGCACAGCCCAGTCGTCGTTCTCTTTATGCTGGTTGGCGAAGATCAGCCTCTTGGCCTCGCCGTAGTCCTCCATGCCGTCATAACGGTCCATGTGGTCGGGCGACAGGTTGGTGACCGCCCCGATATGGGGCGAAAGACCCGGCTCTTCCAGGCCCTCAAGCTGCCAGCTCGAAAGCTCCAGCACTACAGGCGTATCGGGCGAGATTCTGGAGAGAGCCTCGAGAGCAGACACGCGTAGGTTGCCCGCGAGAACGGCATCGGAACGCCAGTGGCGTAGCATCTCCCAGGTCCAGGTCGCTGTGGTCGATTTACCCTTTGTGCCTGTTACCCCTATCACCGGGGCAGGGCAGAGACGCAGGAAGATACTTATCTCCATTTCTATAGGCTTGCCGAGGGAGCGCGCAAGCTGCATCCAGGGAGAGTCGCGTGGCACGGCTGGGTTCTTCACTACCACATCTGCCCACCGGAAGTCGTCCTCCAGGTGCTCGCCCAGAGTGTAGTCGATCCTTAGTCCTTCCTCGGCAAGAGCATCTATAGAGTCTTGCATTTTGTCGGCGGTTCGCAAGTCGGTGACACGAACGTTCGCGCCCTCGCGGGCCATGAAGCGGGCCACACCCAACCCGCCCCCATGCACGCCGAGGCCCATCACCAGGATGTTTTTATTGGTGTAGTTCATGCGTGAAGCGTGAAGCGTGAAATCTGGTACTAGCGGATGGCTGATAACTGACGGCTGACGGCTGATTGCTTACGTAAGGGCGAGAGCGATACCCAGCATCGCAGCTAGTATGCTTACGAGCCAGAAGCGCATAGTTATCTGGGTTTCCGACCAGCCTACCATTTCGAAGTGATGGTGGAGAGGCGCAATCCTGAAAAGCCGCTTGCCGCCGGTGAGTTTGAAGTAAAGCACTTGCAGCATACTTGAGAGTGTCACAGCTACGAACACGATGCCAATCAGGGGCAAGAGAAGCCACTGCCCTGTCATCAAGGCGCATACCGCCAGTAGCGCGCCCAGGGTGAGGGAT
>JBDSDS010000188.1:0-8187 GCA_039920445.1 Chloroflexia bacterium | reverse complement strand
GTTTTCAGTCTTTGTGGGCATGCAGTACTAAGCGCTATGGACGCCATTCCCAATCTCTGTGATATCATTCCCATTCTTTATGGGATACTACACGTATTTCAACGAGTTTGCTAAAACTCGTTGACAAACAGCGAAAAATAGTTTACATATATACTATATAGTTTAAGTATAAACTGATTTCGGCAAAGAAATAGCCCTGGAGGGCATTGATGAGCGGCGTTCGCAACCCTGGCCTGCTGGCCTGGCTCTACATGATGAGGGTCTCCAATAAAATACACCGCAATTCTGCGGTCCACCTGGCGGAGTACGACCTCACTGTTGCCCAGTTCGATGTGTTAGCACATCTCAGCGTCAAAGGCGGCATCAGCCAGCAGGCTCTCTCCGAACGGCTACTGGTGACCAAAGGCAATGTGTGTGGTCTCATAGATCGCATGGAGAGCCGAGGGCTTGTATCGAGGTGTAACCACCCTGAGGACCGCCGCCTGAACCTGCTCCACCTCACCGAGGAGGGCAAGGCGCTCGCAGCCAGGGTGGTTCCGGCCCATGAAGAGTTCATTCAACAGCAGATGCAGCGCCTGGGCGCGGAAGAACAGCGCACTTTGCATATATTGCTGCGTGATCTCGACAAATTGCTGGACTAAACGTCTTTTTTTGCCACAGCAGTTTATATATGAACCATAGAGTAGTAAACAATCAATCAAAAGGAGTTACGAAAATGACAACCACAGCAGAAAAAGTAAGCACCACAACCTGGACACTGGACCCTGTACACTCAAGCGTAGAGTTCTCGGCCAAGCATATGATGATTTCGACCGTACGCGGACGAATGGGCGCCGTGAACGGCGAGATTATTGTCGATGATCAGAACCCTGCTAATTCTTCGATCCAACTGACCGTAGACATAGCAGGTCTCACTACTAGCGACGAGAAGCGTGATGGTCACCTCCGGTCCGGCGACTTCTTCGATGCCGAGAACCACCCCGAGGCAACCTTCAAGAGCACCAGGATCGAGCCGCTGAGCGAGAACAAGTTCCGCGTGGCTGGCGATCTGACGATCCGTGGCAGCACCAAGAGCATCACCCTAGATGTCGAGCGCGATGGCGAAGGCGTTTCTCCATGGGGCATGGTGGTGGCAGGTTTCTCGTCCGCCATTACATTGAACCGCAAGGACTTCGGCCTCAACTGGAACGTTGCGCTTGAAGCTGGTGGCGTACTGGTCAGCGAGAATGTCAAGTTGGAGATTACGATAGAGGCAATCAAGCAGGTTGCCACTGCGGATACCGCCGCAGCGTAACTCCAAAGCGTGCGCCCTCGGCATACGGTCTTATCCGTTGCCAGGGGCGCACGCTTTTAAGTAGTGGATAGTATAATGGCGGCGGGGGATATTGGTATGACGAACACAATCCACGTGCTAGGATTTTCGGGTAGCTTGCGAAAAGCGTCATTCAATACAGGCCTGCTCAACGAAGCAAGCAAACTGCTGCCCGACGGTATGACACTCGAGACATTTGACCTGTCGCCTATACCTTTCTATAATGCCGATGTGGAAGCAGAAGGAGCGCCCGACGCTGTGCGACACTTCAAGGACCGCATAGCAGCAGCAGCCAACGCGCTTTTGATCGCAACGCCTGAGTATAACTACTCGGTGACCGGCGTGCTGAAAAACGCCATCGATTGGGTATCGCGCCCACCGAAAGACTCGCCGTTTGTTGGCAAGCCTGTAACGATCATGGGGGCGGGTGGTTTGTACGGTACTGTACGAGCACAATTGCATCTGCGCCAGATATTGCTCGCCACCGGCTCTAACGTAATGACCAGGCCTGATGTGCATGTAATGCGCTCATGGGAGAAATTCGACAGTGAAGGCAACCTTACGGACGAAGAGACAAGAGAGCAAGTCGCCAAGTTGATGGTAGCCCTGCGTGACTGGATCAGGCAGCTGAAGAACGAAGCCTGACCAGGGCGTGTCTGTAAACCGGGTCGGGCTGGTGGAACATTGCCGTCTCGGCGTATAACAAACTATAAATAGTAAACCAGAGAAAGGCAAGAGAATGGAAAGTATAGCAGAGACAATCGAGCGCGAGGTTCTGAGTTGGTCGGAGGTCAGCGTCGAGCCGCACAGGTTCGGCGGGGTCGAGTTCAGGGTAAACCACCATGAGATAGGACACCTGCACGGCAGCACGCTGGCCGACCTGCCATTTCCCGTCCGGGTGCGTAAAGAACTTGTGGCCGAGGAACGCGCGTCGGCCCATCATGTACTCCCCGACACCGGCTGGGTCAGCTATTACATACGCAGCCCACAGGATGTCGCGGGGGCTATCGACCTGTTTCGCCTGAACTATGAACGCCTCACACGAAATACTAAAGGGGAGAGCGTTGCGCAAGCAGACGGCCTTCCTCAAGTTGAAATATAAGCAACATGTAAAGGAGTATTATGGCTGACACATGTACACACCTGGACCAAAAGCTAGACGCAACAGCACACACAGAAGGTTGCGAGGAGTGCCTGGTAAGCGGCGACAGCTGGGTCCAACTGCGCCTCTGCCTGACCTGCGGGCATGTCGGTTGCTGCGACTCGTCGAAGAACAAGCACGCAACCAAACATTTCCACGAGACCCAACACCCCACTATAAGGTCATTTCAGCCCGGAGAGACCTGGCGCTGGTGCTATGTGGACGAATTATCCGCCCAGAGCTAAGCTGGGCACTCACCGAACTGTCTTCTACTTTTCCGGTTGGTTCATAGACCGGCCCGTAGCCACATAGTCTGCATCTGTAGCCCCTAGCTGCACCATCTCACGCTGCAATACAAGCGAAGGCAAGGCAGCATCTTCGTAAACAGACCTGCGCTTGCCACAGAAGCTTCTCCTGCGGCCCGGCGAGCTATAGCCAGCCTCTCCACATCGCTGCCCTTCGAGCCGCCTGCTGCTTGCGCGAAGCCATAATCGAGTAGCGCTTTGCTGTCGTCGTACCACTTGGGCGCGTTCAACACCACCGAGATCAGGCGGCGCCCGTTGCGTGTGGCCGTGGTGACCAGGCAAAGCCCCGCCCGCCTCGTATAGCCGGTCTTCGCTCCGTCTGCGCCAGGGTACTCTACGATCATCTTGTTTATGTTACGTAGTGAGTGGCCCGGCACATTGTACGAAGGCTGCTTTACGATCTCGTTGAATACAGGGAAGTGCATCGCGTGCCAGGTAAGACTCGCCAGGTCGTAGGCGCTCGAATAATGGCCCGTCTTGTCGAGGCCGTGGGGGTTGACGAAATGACTCTCTTTCAACCCAAGCTGGGCGAGGCGGGCGTTCATCAGCCCTGCGAAAGCGGTAACCGACTCTTTAGACGCGGCGCCCGACCCCGCTTTCTGCGACCCGATATGCCGTGCTATCGTCATAGCCGCATCATTCCCTGAAGGGAGCATAAGGCCGTAAAGCAGATTATGCATTGTCTGCTTCTCCCCACTTTTCAGACCCATCTTCGAGCCGCGTATCATATCCTCTGAGGCGACACTTACCGCCTCGTTGAGGTTGCCTCGCTCCATAGCGAGAATAGCCGTGAGGATTTTGGTAGTGCTGGCCGGGGCTAATTGCTGGTGGGCGCCCTTCTGGTAGATAATCCTGCCGGAGGGATATTCCACCAAGATGGCAGCCCTGGCGCTGATTTGCGGCTCAACGGCTGACTGTGCCAGGGGCAAGGCACTAACAGGGGCGCTTATGGTCTGTATAAACAGAAGTAGTACGCTCAATAAGATAAGAGCGCGCGCCATAAGACGAGCAGACATCAGTAACTTTCCTATAAACTAAGGCGATATTGACGGGAAGAGTACACCTTTACTGCTAATGAGTATAACAACCGCTCTATGGTGAATGCAATCTACCTGCTGCCAAATACGCAGAAAAACGTACCAGCGTCGCAAGTTCACCAGAGCATTTTCGAGCACATTGAGCTATTCAGGTGTGGTACAATCGTCAGAGACGCTACTCAGTACTAAGTCATATCAGCGCAGTAACTTTCAAATCATTACAGCGTCGAAACGTCATTGACTCAAGAATACCGGAGTACCGGAGTATCTTAGCTTGGCGCGGCATCCTTCGTTCAGACTCAATCTTGGTATCTGCCTGCTTATGCTGGCCCTGGCCTTCACCTTTATGGCTGGGGGCTTGCCGCCTGGGCGTGTAGCAGCGTCCATGGACCACCTACTTACTTTCTCTCCCTGGGTAGGCTACTTTCAAAATGCAGACCTACATCCCAACTATTTGAATGGCGATATAGTCAGCCAGCAACTGCCCTGGCGCACCTGGGCGCAGGACGAGTTTGGCGCAGGCCGCTTTCCGTTATGGGCATCCGGCCCTCTCGGTGGATATCCTATTTTCGCGAATGCTCAGTCCTCCGTACTCCATCCATTGCATTTGCTTTGGATTTTGATGCCTGTTGGGGCCGGATTCGGGATAATACTGGCTCTTAAGCTTTGGCTGTCTGGGGTAGGAATGTGGGCGCTGTTGCGTGCGCAGGGTTTACACCCCTCAGGTGCGCTCTTTGGTTCACTGGGGCTGATGTTTTCCGCATACATCGTGAACTGGCTTCCCTGGAACCTTTCCAGCACATATCTTATCTTTCCCTGGTTACTCTGGTCCGTGTACGTGTGGTGGACCACCCGCAGTGCCTACACGTTGGCCCTGCTTGTCTTGTTCGTGGCAATCGCCGTATTGGGTGGTCACCCTGAAACGCTCTTCATAATGGGAGTTGCCACTGCGGTTTGGCTCGCCGGTCTTCTGCTCACGGGCCTCAAGGATCGTTGGTTGCTGAAAATCGGCGCATTGGTTCCCGCCGTGGTTCTGGGCTTAGGAATGGGCGCGGTGCAGCTTCTACCTTTTTAGAGGCGTTGGAGTTGAGCCGCCAGAAAGCGCTTCGCGATCAGCACTTGAGTGGGTATTCAACGGTGCATCTGCGTATCGAGCACTGGCTCGATTGGATACTGCCGCACTTTTGGAGCTATTACTCTAACCGGGTATTGAGCGGTTGCTGCTCACCTTACGACAGCAGCTATGTGGGTCTGGTAGCTCTCTTTGGCGTGGCTCTTCTGCTCGTTGCAGCTTTTCGTAAGGCACTGGCGATGAGGCTAATCCTTCCCTGGGTTGGCATGGGTGTGTTTGCATGGCTGCTCACCTATGATGTGACGTTGGGCGGGGCCATACGTGCGCTACCTATTTTCAGCTTGAATAACAATGTACGGTGGGTGGGAGTAGTATCGTTCGCTGTGCTGGTCCTGGGATCGTTTGGTTGGGATTGGTTTGCGCGTATCCTGGAGCGCGGTTTATCTTCGAGCACTACCCAATTCCGAAGGGGTCTGCTTATTGCTGTGGGTTGTATTCTGCTCGCGGCGACCTTCGTCATTATCGTCTTGCATGTCTCTGGCGTGCTGCCGCAGCCACGACTGACCGAGATGCTCAGCGGGGCTCCTTTCTGGATGCCAAATGGTAACTACCGTCTCTATTGGGCATTGTGGTCCGTTAGTCTGGTCGCGGCCATAGCGGGGAGTGTCTGCCTCTGGCTGGGATTGCACATCGGTGACGCAGACGCGTCGCCCTCGCCGATGCTACGCTTCGTGTGGCCGGCGGTGGTGACGTTATTGCTGCTGACTGACTTGTGGAGAGTTATGCTGCCCATCAATCCCACATCACCCGCTTCACACTATTACCCTTCAACGCGCTTCATAAGGGACGTGCAAAGCATGGTGCCACCTACCGAGCGCATCCTGGTAGATGATGATGTGCTGCCCACTAATACCTCGCTTATCTTCAACATACGCGACTGGCGTACGCAAGACGTAATGACGCCGGAACTGGCGCATAGAGCCGCTTTGCTGCTCGATCCTGACCTCACTTCCAGGGGCACTGATGATTACACTATGACGCTACGCAATGTGCGGCTGCATATCGCGCCCCTTCTTGGTATGCGCTATATCATTAGTCGGAACAGGGGACTGGGCAATCCCAACGTGGACAATCCCGACCAACCGCCATTCACGCGCCTCTCGTTCAAAGAAGGGGTGGGGTTGTGGGCGGTCCAGGGGGTGCCCGGTTTCACCTATCTGAGCGACAACGTATCGGCAGTTGCTGGAGAGCCGGAGGCGGCACAGTGGATGGAGAATGTCACCTGGGCGCAGACGCGAGCCTATGCGGTTATGGTCGAAGCGCCTGCTAATTCGATTGCAGCTATACAGCACGACCCTTTGGGCAGTTCGCCGGGTAGGGTAGACGTGTCCGAATACACGCCAGGGCACATAAAGTTAAGCGTAGATGCAAGCCGGGCATCTCTGCTGGTGATTGCTGAAAGCCACTATCCTGGCTGGCAGGCCACTATCGACGACCGGCCTGCGCCGATCTTACGCGCCAACTACCTGTCGCAAGGGTTGGTTGTACCGCAGGGCAATCATACAGTAGTGCTCGATTATAAGCCAGCCAGCGTTCAGTACGGCGCGTTTATCAGCCTGGGTGCAACGGTGAGCTTGTCGGTGGCATTGATATGGATGTTTGCTGTTCGTCGTGCAAAGCGGTCAGCCTCGTAACAGCAGATCAATGTGGCCGGGGTGGGTCGAGCAGTACACCAAAGTTGCCCGCTACTGCTAACGAGTATAACAACCGCTCTCAAGCTACCTGCTGCCAAATACGCAGAAAAACGTATCGCCTTCCAACGCAGGCTCGTTGCTAAGCTCGTGCGTAACGCGAATGTTTATGAAGCCTGCTTGCTTATATAACTCCGTGGCTTGCTTCTGGGAGTACCAGCGGGTAGCGGGCGAACGGGCATGATACTGGGACGCGATCACCTCTCCCTCGCGGAGGACATCGTATCGATCTTCTGTGTGCTCTAGCTGGTTATCAGTATCGTAACGATAGCGTATCCAGCGCTGTACGAGTGCTCCATCGGCAGGGTTTTCTTTTTCGATCATGAGCCACCAATCTTCGGGAGCTACCGGTTGGTCGTCCTCGCCTGTATAGAGAATCTTGAAAGGCATTGCCAGGGTACCGCCCGGCTCCAACTGCTCGTAGAATCGCCTTATTGCTTTGGCAGCATCTTCTAGCTCTATTATCAGTTGGAACGAGTGAGATGGTACTATGATAGTTCGATATTTCCTCGGCAAAGCCAACTCTTCCATAGTCTGCTGGTAGAGCGTAGGCTGCAGGCCAAGATTCTTTGCCTTTTCTCGGCAGAGGGCGAGCATCTCCGGTGAGTTATCTACGCCCTCGATATCTATCCCATCGGCAAGGTAGTCGAGCAATAAGCGACCCGTGCCGCAGCCTACATCCAGGGCAGGCTGTCCGCTTGATAGAATAACGTCCTTAAAGAAGAACCTGTCGGGCCATTGGGAAGTATCACCTCGCAGCAGGTCCCAGAAAAGAGCCATGAGGCCGTTGTATTCGTAATCTGTATCTTTCACGGATGTATCTCCTTACAAACCTTATAAAAGGCCATCAAAAAGGCCATCAAAAAGGCCAGTTCTCTATCACCCATACAATAAGCGGCGCAATAGCCAGGGCAGGCAAGTAGTTCGCCAGCTTCAACTCCTTTATGTTGAGCAGTTTCAGTCCAACGCCCAGGATGATCAGGCCACCCGCCGCCGTCATCTCTATGATATATGGATTGCGGCAGTCAGCGGGACTTGGACAGTCAGGCACGCCTCCCGCTAAAGTCGAAGCGGCCAGACTTAGGATGCCCTGGTAAACCAGCACTGTCACCGCCGACATCAGCACACCCCACCCCAGGGTAGCCGCGAAAGCAAACGCCGCAAAGCAGTCGAGCAGCGATTTGATAGCCAGCAGGGTTATATCCCCGCTTATACCATTCTGTATCGAACCTAATATAGTCAGCGGCCCAACACAGAAGACGATGCTGCTCGTCACGAACGCTTCGCTGAATGTGCTGCTCCCTTTGCCGCCCTTCGCAAGTCTCTTTTGCAAATAATCGCCCAGGTTATCGAGGTGGTAATCGAGCCTGAATAGCTCGCCCAGGATACCCCCAACCAGTATGCTGCCGATCAAGATGAGTGCGTTTCTTGTCACAAGCGCGTTTTGCATACCAATCAGCAGCGTCGCCAGACCCAGCCCGCCCATGATAATATCCTGGAAGCGCCCTGCTAGCCTGCTGCCGACCAGCAATCCGGCAGTGGCCCCCAGCAGCACGGTCAGCACATTCA
>JBDSDS010000187.1:0-6256 GCA_039920445.1 Chloroflexia bacterium | reverse complement strand
TAGAAGGCATTGTTAGGCGGCACATCGGTGAAGGTCTGCCCAGACACCTGCTCGTTGAAGTCGAATGCCTCCGAGGTCATCTTGGACAGCTGTCCTCGGGTAATATTGTTGTTCGGGCGGAAGTAGGGTTTGTTCTCCGGCGCTACACAAGGCTCGCCTGGGCTGCCGCATGGGTAGCCGCCAATTACGCCCGCGTTGAAGGAGTACTCAACGTAATCGTAGAAGGTATTGGTCGGGGGCACGTCGGTGAAGTGTGGAGAACCTTGCAGGTTGGCTGGAAGATTAGCGGCGAGCGCTACTATCTTGGATGCTTGCCCTCGTGTCAGGTTATTGTTCGGGCGGAACGTGTTGTCGCTGTAGCCGCTTATGACACCCAGGTTCACCAGGTTCATGATGTATGTGTAGAAGGTATCGCCGGGGCAGACGTCCAGGAAACGCTGGCCTGGGCAGCGAGGAGTGGGCGTGGCTGTTGGAGTAGGAGGTAGCGGGGTAGAAGTCGATGTAGGAGGAGGACCACCACCGCCTACTTCCTTTCGTGCATAGTAGCTCTCTTTCTGAGAGTCTTCTTTGTTACTACTGAACGAAACGTGAATCCAACCAAGACCGTAGTCGATGGAGGGCTCTTTTAGGAAGGCACCTCCCGACCACGATGAGTAGGGCTTGTCGGGTGCGGAGAAGTTGGTCCCCGCTCCGGTCGAGTAAGCAAAATCGAAGTCGTGATTTGCGCGGCCTGTGTCGTCGGACCACACTATGTGGGACATTCCCGCATCGTCGACCGTGAGAGCTGTGTAGTAATCTTCACCTGGGCTGTTTGTTATGCGGACGATTGGCTTGTTATTCCAGCCGGTATCGGGCGACCACTCGCGGTGATAAACGTCGGTTTCTCTTGGCTCGTAGCGTGGATCGCACTGTTCGTCGGCCCACGTAGCACGTATGCCGCCGTCCGGGCTGGCAGCAAGCCAGGGTGTATAGGAGCGAGAGTTGCCTGGGCAGCCGTTACAGCAGGCAGCCGATATGTCTTCTACGCGCCAGTTATTAGTGCCCTGGCGAACACCTGTAAAGATATCGGAATTGCCACCAGGAGCCAGGTCTTTCCATGCCGCCATTATGACGCCACGGTTACTAACTTCGATGGAGAAATCAGTAGGGCGCGCTTCCCACGGCACTACTTCGCGCTGCACCGGCCAGTTGCCAGAATTAGAGCGCTGGTAGTAATAGATGCTGTTGTCGTTCTTTCCGCATAGGATGTGTACTGTATTGTCCGGCCCAACAGCGATTGCTGGAAAGTTGAAGGCGCTACCGGATGAATTAGGGATCGTCTCCTTGACGGAAACGCGGCCATCGGTCTCCACTCGTGCATAATAGCAGGAGTTGTTGCCGTTATCTGACTGCCACCATGTCATGTGACGGCGACCGGAATTGTCGCTCTTTACCTTGACGCGGCCACTCGCTTTATCAGGCGATGTGTAATCCACTTCCTGGATATTGAAGCCACCGCCAAGAGAAGTGTTACTCGCCTGCATGGTGTAATTGTCTGCGGAAGTATAGTCACGACGTTCCCAGCCTACAGTGACGCTGCCGTTGACGGGCGAAGCGCCGATACTTGTCGTGTTATCGTAGCCAGAATCTCCGCCACGGAGGGACACATTAACGGGGTTAGTCCAGTTCTCAAGCAGAGGGGCCTGAGGAATGGCTGCGTTCGCGGCGGTACTGCCTCCCAGGCTGGAAGCCAGGGCAGAGACCACGAGAGCTAGAGAGAGAAACGGCAGAAGCGCCGCATGGATGCTTTTTTTCATGGTTACGTTGTCTCCTACCTAAACTATCGTCCAGCAAGCTGCTGAATACGAACGTTGTCGACTTGCGAGCCCATGTCGGCCCATGAATAGATACCTGCCCAGCCTGACGCATAGGCGCTGTCGCTTGCCACGATCACCGTCGTGCCATTGATTGCTACAACTATATGGGTGTCCTGAGCGTTGACGCTGACAGACTGCCACTCGCCGGAGCTGAAACCGGCCCAGGTTGATACCGGAGCGGAGGCGACTTCCTTCACTCCATCAGTAGTTACCTTTTGCAGGACTACCTTGGCGGTTTCGTTCGCGTTCTTGCGGTTAAGTACGACGCGATAATATCCCGCGTCTGTGCCTCGGAAGGCCAGGCCGACCTGGGAGCCGCTGGTCGGGAATATTGCTGCTTCGAGCCTGCCATCGGTAAATACGACATCCTTCACTACGAAGAGAGCATCTTCGTCAGCTGGATCACCGTCGGTGTCGCCGCCCTGCACGAGCCTACCATCTTTGGCGACCCACTTGCCCGGCGCGCTTTCGACTGTCTGCCAGCCATCAAGACTGCTCTTGCTGAAGTCGTCACTGAAAACCGACTGCATCGAGGCAGCAGGTAAGGCAGGAGCATCGGGTACTGTAGGCCTCTGGACGTTTGCATTCACCCTGGCGTTTGGTGATTCCACTAATTCGCCGGGTGGTATGCTAACCGATCGCGACTGGGATGCCCCAACGGCCACCATGGCAGCTAAGAGCACTAAAATCCCCACCACAGGCACTATCTTTTTGTTGAACATCGACATGTTCTCCTTTCGTCTATAACTAACTGCGCCATATGTTTTAGGCTGCTATAGTCAGCCTGCCTCGCGTGTTATCCGCTATTCCTGCTATGGTTTCGAGCGCAACCATACACCTTGCCGCAGCGGAAAGCTTGGCGCCGCCGCTCTATGGAACCGCCAGGAAAGAAGTGGAAGTGGTCCGGACTATCGATTAAGCCTATTTTCCTTGTCGAAGCTGGACCGTCAAAGTAGCTGTATATTAAGACGCTTATCCGCGATAGATAGCCATTAAAGGCGGTCTGCAAGGCTATTGTGTGATAGCGACTATCTGTGCAAAGTATAGGGTAATCCACCTAACGATGTCAAATAACATACTAGCCCTTTGGTCCCATTGAGCCGTGGACTCAAGTACTTGTTAAGCGCTATCAGTGTCTCTCTCACCCTTCTTGCGACATAATAATAGTGAAGGAGATGGCAGAAGCATTGCTGTAGCCTGCGACAAGACTAAAACGCATGGGTTGCCAAGAGGTTGCAAATGGAGGTGTTGGCAAGTTCTCTTTTCGGATTGAACCTACTGCACTTGCCCAGAGTAGACTTACTAGGAGACAAGGCGAGTAAATGTTCAGAGTTAGGGTGGTATAAGTGGTAGTTCACCGCAGAGACGCAGAGACGCAGAGATTAATATCGTTGGCCGTTGCCTCGTTGCCGTTCCTGGTCACTGGTCACTGGTCAAAGACCGTCTATAAAATCCTCTGCGTCTCTGCGGTGAATTTATCTCTACCCCAACTCTGAACGCTTACCAAGGCGCGATTTGTTTTGACAGGCTGAACACGAAAGTAGTATAATTGTCATGAATGCAACGAAGTTAAGGCAAAGTTAAGAACTTTGTACGTTCTGTATTCGTATAAGTATATAGACGGCTCCAATTTTAGAACGGTAATTATCGCAGCCGATACCGGGAAACCGGCATAAAGATAAGGCGATATAAAAGCAATTCGAGCCTTGTTTCGCGGGGGCGCAACCAGCCCGAACACCGGAGGATATAATATGAAAATGACAGATAATAAATGGCTGAGGAATAGCTTTGTTTGGGTTATCATCATGGTTGCCATGCTGGTGCTGTTCTTCACCTTCGTCACACGACCGAACCCAGATACCGAGATACCTATATCGAAGGTTTTGCAGGACGTTAAGGACCGCAAAATCTCTACGATAAAGACGCGTGAGGAGAGCAGCACTATCACCGTTTGCTATGGCGACTGCAAGACCGGTGGTACGGTGAATACTTCTCAGATGCCACCGGGTACCGATATTTACGAGATATTCAGGAACGCCGGGATCACGGAAGAGCAAAGGCAAGGGCTTACAGTAAATGTCGAAAAAGCTCCGCAGTGGGGCAGCTATGTCGGTATTTTGGGCTTCCTGCTGCCGACGTTGTTGCTGGTTGGTGTGTTCGTCTTCATGATGCGCCAGGCACAGGGCAGCAACAATCAGGCGATGTCATTCGGTAAATCGAAAGCGCGACTCTTTACGGGCAACAAGCCGACCATCACATTCGGCGATGTAGCGGGTGTGGACGAGGCCAAGCAGGAATTGACCGAGGTGGTCGAGTTCCTTAAGTACCCTGATAAGTTCAACGCGCTTGGCGCTCGCATCCCTCGCGGCGTACTGCTTGTAGGCCCTCCGGGCACCGGTAAGACGATGTTAGCGCGAGCCTGCGCGGGAGAGGCAGGTGTGCCTTTCTTCTCTATCTCAGGCTCTGAGTTTGTCGAGATGTTCGTGGGCGTTGGCGCGAGTCGCGTGCGCGATCTATTCGACCAGGCGAAGCGCAACGCTCCCTGCATTATCTTCGTTGATGAGATCGACGCGGTAGGCCGCCATCGTGGGGCTGGGCTGGGCGGGTCGCACGACGAGCGTGAGCAGACGCTGAACCAGATACTTGTCGAGATGGACGGCTTCGACAGCCAGACAAATATTATCGTGGTCGCGGCCACCAACCGCCCCGATGTACTCGATCCCGCGCTCCTGCGCCCTGGACGCTTCGACCGCCAGGTGGTGCTCGACCGCCCCGACATCAAGGGCCGCGTGGCGATACTCAACGTTCACTCTCGTGGCAAGCCGATGGACAAGACCGTAAACCTGGAAACAGTTGCAAAGGTAACGCCCGGATTCTCCGGCGCGGACATCGAGAACCTTGTGAACGAGTCGGCTATTTTGGCTGCTCGCCGCAATCGCAAGACTATCTCGCAGTCTGAGATCGAGGAAGCCATAGATCGCGTAGTTGCAGGCCCTGAGCGCCGCAGCCGGATCATCTCCGACCGTGAGAAGGCTATTACAGCTTATCACGAGGTTGGACATGCATTGGTGGCGCGTATGCTGCCGAACGTGGACCCGGTACACAAGATCAGCATTATATCTCGCGGCATGATGGGTGGATACACTCGCGTGCTGCCGGGCGAGGACCGCTACATGTGGTCGCGCTCACAGTTCAAGGACAACCTGGCGTTCGCGCTGGGTGGTCGAGCCGCCGAGGAGATTATCTTCCAGGAAGTCACTACCGGCGCGAGCAATGACATCGAGCGTGTGACCGAGATGTGCCGACAGATGGTGATGCGCTACGGTATGAGCCAGAAGCTTGGCCCGATGGCGCTGGGCCGGAAGGAAGAGCTTATCTTCCTGGGCCGCGAAATCTCCGAGCAGCGCAACTACTCTGACGAGATCGCTTATGAGATCGACAAAGAAGTGAGGGCGCTTGTTGACGAGGCATACGGCAAGGCCAGGGAGCTACTGAGCACTTACAAGGACAAGCTGATCGAGATAAGCGAGCTGCTGATCGAGAAGGAAACGCTTGACGCCGTTGACTTCGAGGCGCTGTTCGAGGGGATGCCCCGCCCAGAACCTCGGCTGATCAACCCGCCGAAGCGCGAGCCTGTGGTGGGTGCCCCTGAGAAGCCCGAAGCCCCACGCCAGGTCCCCGGCCTACAAGGTGCGCCCGGCATGGCCTTTACATCGGAGCCTGAGCGAAGGTCTGACCTGTAGCTCTTACGATGCAAGAAAAAGAGAAAGGGTCTGGTTTATGCCAGGCCCTTTTGGTTTTGGGGGAGTGGCTAAAAGCAAAGCGAGAGATTTCCCTTGAGGCGGGGATTGTTGTGGATGGCACGCTGACGGCGGTTGTAGGGTTGTAGTGCCAAACAAAGAGGCGGATTGCTCTGCGTAGGGCATGAATACAACGAGAGAAGCAACGGCTCCTGCGCTTCAGTCTCCCCAAGTAGGTTCGCAGGTCAGCATTCACGCTCTCTATTCTCTATGTTGAGTGTCTCTTCCTTGCCATACGAGATGATATGCTCGCTGTTGCCGTTGCCAGCATCTCCTTGCTCATAATCAGGGCAGTCCGGCCACATCAGTTCACTCTACACCGCCAAATCATCTGAGCAATAGCAATTTGCCGCAGGAATATTGGCAGCCACTTCTTGCATCTTCTCTGTTCTCCCAGGTGCGTTGCCACAT
Source organism: Chloroflexia bacterium (assembly GCA_039920445.1). Classification (GTDB taxonomy): domain Bacteria; phylum Chloroflexota; class Chloroflexia; order QHBQ01; family JADMIH01; genus JADMIH01. Next base: position 189 of record JBDSDS010000187.1, on the reverse strand, counting down.
CACCTCGGCTCCCACGATGAGCCTACTGTAACGAGATAGTGCCATCACTACATACCCTCTATTTGTTTTTTTGCCTATGAAAGTGAACAGTTCATCTATCTCTACAGTGCCTGTAGCTGTTTGGTCCGCCACCTGCTCAGGGAGAGTTTGTTCAGCAGCTTTCACCCAGTTGGCTATGCTCTGATGATG
>JBDSDS010000186.1:0-3681 GCA_039920445.1 Chloroflexia bacterium | reverse complement strand
TCTCCATGGCGCCATTCAGCAATCACGGCATCATAATCGGCCGGGTCCGACAGCGCTATGACAGAGGTGAAGTTCTTGGCGGCGGCGCGGATCATTGTCGGCCCGCCGATGTCTATTTGTTCCACTGCTTGCTCAAGCGCGATGTCTGGCTTGCGAATGGTCTCAGCAAAAGGATAGAGGTTCACCGCCACCAGATGTATCTCATTTAGGCCGTGCTCCGCCAGTTCTGCCATCTGCCCTTCGTCGCTCCTCTTGGCGAGTATGCCCGATAAAGCGCCGGGGTGGAGGGTCTTCACGCGCCCGCCCAATATCTCCGGGAAGCCGGTCAGATCACTCACCGAATGGGCTTCGATGCCCGCTGCTTCCAGTCGTGACTTCGTTCCGCCCGTGGCGTAAATGGTTGCCCCAAGCTCGATCAGCGCTCTGCCTAAAGTATCAAGGTTGGTAGGGTCCGAGACGCTGACTATAGCATTCAACTGACCTGTGAGATTAGCGGACATAACGAGACCTCCTGTAGGTGGCTGCATTTTACCCTACAGAAGTCCAAATTGGAAATGATGCGTAAGAGGCTATTTCAAAACATACAAAGGAGCCGTAGGGGCGGACACATGTGTCCGCCCTGTTCGCATTGTACCCAGGCAAGGGCGGACACACGAGTCCGCCCCTACGCCATTCCTAAGATCAGATTAAAAAGAGCCTAGATGTGGCAGGTAGAAAGCCAGCGCTTTTCGAGGTACTGCTGGTGGTAATCCTCCGCCTCGTAGAACGGGGACACTGGCTCAACCTGTGTGACGATGGGCCTTCTGTATTGGCCTTTGCCGTCAAGATCACTCTTTGAGGCAAGCGCGGCTGCCTGCTGCTCCGGTGTGTGGAAGAAGATGGCAGACCTGTACTGTGTGCCCACATCAGGTCCTTGCCTGTTCATCGTGGTCGGATCGTGGTTTTCCCAAAAGACCTTCAAGAGGTCTTCATAGGATATTTTGGCCGGGTCGTATGCGACCTCAACTACTTCAGCATGGCCAGTCCGCCCGGTGCATACATCGCGGTAGGATGGGTTCTGGTATGAGCCGCCGCTATATCCGACCGAAGTCGAGACGACTCCCTGGATCTGGCGGAATGCTGCTTCTACGCCCCAGAAGCAGCCCGCCCCGAATGTTGCTTTCTCTAGTATTGCTTTTTCCATTCTTTTCCTCCGGTTTATGATCGTATAAGAGCCTATGCCTTCTTCTCCAACTTCAAAGACGCAGAATTGATGCAATAACGCAGGCCCGTTGGAGCAGGACCGTCATCGAATACGTGGCCGAGGTGGGCATCGCAACTGCTACATAGCGCTTCGGTCCGCTTCATCCAGAGATGATTATCCGCCTCGGTGTTGACATTCTCCTCTGCGATAGGCGCGTAGAAGCTCGGCCAGCCGCTCCCCGACTCGAACTTTGTGTCCGAAGCGAACAACTCTGTGCCGCAGCAGGCGCATTTATATACACCCTCATCGTGGGTATCAGCGTACTCACCTGTGAATGGCGGCTCGGTCCCCTTCTTGCGGGCGATCCTGTATTGCTCAGGAGTGAGCTGCTGCTGCCACTCCGCGTCCGATTTTACTATCTTATTATTCATGGTTTGTTCTCCTTTGCTTAATATACGTTTTCCAGGTAGGAAATGTATTTCGTAACCATTACAAACTATTGCCGGCATATTACATTATAACCATCTTCGACTGTTGAGGTGTCACCCAGGGAATGCTATACTATGTGTAGAAACATTGTATATCTAAAACAGCATTGTGCAGTTTGCAAGAGGGGAATTTAGTCGCGGCGCAAACGTGCCCGGTAACTTAGACACAGCAGCTTTTTCCACGTTATAATAGATGAAGCTGATTAGGGAAGGCAAGATACTTGATGTGCAAGAAGTCAGCCTTACCCAACATCCTTTACAACACCGGAGGATGTTTCATCAATCATTTCTATCTAGCATAACACCCCATTCGTAATTCCTAATCCCAATCCCTAGCCCTTGAAACTAGTCGTCACTGGAGGAGGCACAGGCGGGCACGTCAGCCCAGCCGTCGCCGTCATAACTCGTCTACGTGAGCGGAGCGCCCAGGAAGGGTGGCCGCTCGACTTGCTTTACATCGGCAGCGTTACAGGTGTCGAGCGCCGGGCCTCCTCGGAGCTGGGTATTGCTTACCTTGCTATACAAACGGGCAAACTGCGCCGCTACCTCTCTCCGCAGACCCCTATCGATCTACTCTTCAGGCTGCCGAGAGGCTATTTCCAGGCACACGCTGCTTTACGCCTATTCCAACCCGACGTTATATTCAGCACCGGCGGCTACGTCTGTGTGCCGACCGTAATCGCCGGTTCGCGCATGGGCATCCCGTCCCTCACGCACGAGCAAACCGCGCTGGTCGGCCTGGCCAACCGCATTGCCGGTCGGTTCGCCACCAAAGTTGCGATCAGCTATCCTCAATCGGCCTCTTTCTTCAAGCCGGGCAAGACGCTGCTTACCGGCAACCCGATGCGCCCCTCTCTGCTCAACGGTGATGCGGAACGCGCAGCCATTCTCTTTGGCTTTGATCCTTCTATTCCTACGCTCTACATTACAGGAGGAGCGCAAGGCTCCCATGCCATCAACATGGCCGCGCATGGTTCTCTTCCCCGTCTGCTCGAATGCTGCCAGGTTGTCCATCAATGTGGGCAAGGGCCTGACGGCTCTGGCGCTGACCTCTCGCAGTTGCAAAGGGCAAGAGAAGAATTACCGCCGCGCCTACAGGCACGCTACCGGGTGCAGGCTTACGTCGGCGACGAGATAGGCGACGTTTATGCACTGGCCTCTCTGGTCGTGGGCAGGGCAGGTGCAGGGACTGTGAACGAGTTAGCTAATCTTGGTAAGCCTTCCATACTCGTACCACTACCAGGAGCGGCGGGCGGCGAGCAGGAAGCGAATGCACGCACCCTGGAACTTGAAGGGGGCGCAATCGTTCTCCTCGAAAGCGCACTTACCCCCGATAGCCTGGTCGAGCAAGTGTGCAGCCTGATAAATGACCCCGCTAGGCTTGCAAGCATGAGCCAGGGAGCGTATAAGCTCTCCACAGTGGGAGCAGCCGACCTGATAATAGACGAACTGCTCAGGCTGGCGAATGTCTAAAGTGCATTAGTAATTGCTCAGGCTTTGGGTAAAAGCGTCTGTAGGGGCACCCCTGTGTGGGTGCCCTGGTCGGATAGAGATGCTGTTTCCAAGCAGGACACCCACACAGGGGTGCCCCTACAGTTCTTCTGTATCCTTATTCTGTGGTCTTGCTGGGGTTGTGGTCGCGGGCTGTGATAAGAATCTTGCATACGCGTAATCGCTGTAAGTTGAACCGTTGCCCATTCTACCTCTCTCACGTATAATGGCACCGACACTAACCTGCGAGATCAACCCTTATGACCTCACCTGATATAGAGCCGTACATGGTTGCCCTTGCCCAGATAAACGTCAAGCTGGGCGACATCGACGCGAATCTCTGCAAGCACCTCGAATGTGTTGAGAAGGCGAAGGAAGCAGGTGCATCTCTCCTTATTTTCCCTGAACTGAGCCTGACCGGATATTACCTTCAGGACATCACCAATGAGATCGGAATGCGCGTTTCCCCGCCCGCACCCCCACTCCAAAAGCTACTCGATGCATCCAGGAAGCATGACA
>JBDSDS010000185.1:0-8456 GCA_039920445.1 Chloroflexia bacterium | reverse complement strand
CCGTTCCGACGCAGAGATACTGTCGATGCTGGGCCGTTTATGGGAGCCGCAGTTCGCAGGCACCGAGTATGCGCAAACTGCCCGAAACCTGATACAAACCCTGCGGCTGTACGATATCACAGGAACGGACCCCAGGAACCGGGTGCTCGTACTAGCCTCTCACGATGTGGAAGCAGAAGCCGCCGCGCTCGCGGCCACTCTTGCCCAGCAGGCTCATGTGGCTCTTGTGCTACTTGAGGAAGAGTCTTCAAAAGCCTCTGGCATTGAGTACGGCTTCACTTCTCATGCACTGATGCCAAATGATACGGCACTCAAGAGCTTGGTCGAGCAAGCGAATATTATTCTGTGCTACCAGATGACCGTGCAGCTAGATGCATTACACAACGCCACCGCCAGTATCGCAAGCGTGACCACTTCCCCTTCCACCGAGTCCGGGATAGGCATTCAAACCTTTTCACCGGACGACCCACGGCTCATTGAATATTGCTCAATGTTTACATATCACGGATATACGTCTTGACCCGCGTCTATCAATTATGCCTACAGGCTGTCAGACAGGCGCTTAGGCCAATCGCGCCCGCTCTCGTTTTTCTGCTGCTTAGTGCCATATTCCTTTGGCAGCCGCTCCTCACGGGGGACGTTTTCCTCCCCACCGATCTCAGCTACCGCTACGATTACATGTGGCGCGAGAAGGCAGGCATGCTCGGCGTAGATGTAAACCAGAACAGCACCTTAAGCGACGTATCAGACTATTACTTCCCCTATGCAACTTACGCCATCGAGCGGCTGCAAACCGGGCACTTCCCGCTTTGGAACCCTTTTATTCTCACTGGAGCACCCTTCTTCGCGGCAGCACAGGCCGCAGTTCTCGACCCAATCAATTTGGTTACATACCTCGCTGGACCTTACAACTATTGGACCTGGGGCGCATTCTTACGTCTGGCCCTGCTTGGCCTGGGCACGTACGGTTTTGTAAGAGCATTAGGCCGAAGCCCGATGGCAGGGCTAGCGGCAGGCACTCTCTTTATGACCTGCGGCTTCGTGACCGTATGGATGAACTACAGCGTGGTTACTACCCTAGTCTGGATGCCCGCCCTCTTCTGGGCAACCACCCGGCTAATTAAAGAAAGGCTACTAGTTTGGGTAGCCGTGACCGCTTTCCTCATAGGCTTGGTGCTACTCGGCGGACATCCCGAAACTCAGTTTCTAATAGGGTTGACATGGGGTCTATTCTGCCTCTACAGCCTCTTCCTAGTCCGCAAGCACAACACCACAACTATGACACGAAGCATTGCTACCATTGCGGTCGCCTCAATCCTCGGAACCGGGCTCGCCGCTGTTCAGCTTGCGCCCTTCTTTGAGTTGTTACTGAACAGCAACGCTATATCTCAGCGAGCGAGCCCGGTGTTGCCTTTCGATGCCGGACAGACCACACTGCGGCTCCTTGTGCTGCTCTTCCCCAATTTCAGCGGAACACCCCTCTTGCAGGCATACTGGGTGCCGATGTTCACCAACTTCAACGAGCAGACCGGCTATATTGGCTTACTGGCCATCGCTCTCGCCGTAGTCGGGGCCATTCATTGGTGGCGGCGCGACAGCTACGTCCTCTTTTTTGCCCTGATCGGGATCGCTGCGCTGCTGTTCGCCATACGCGCTCCCGGCTTCCATCTGGTGCGGGCCTTGCCGGTCTTCAATGTCGGGCACGGCGTGCGCTGGGTGCTGAGCTACAGCTTCTTCGGAGCGGTGCTGGCAGGGTATGGAGTGGAGGCGCTACTGACCGCTCGCCCGCGAGCGAGCGGACTGCGAAACACCGGACTGGTAATGGCGGGAGTCGCACTCACTGGCTTTGCGATGCTGTTGGTAATATACCTCGTAGTTAGGGATGTTAACTGGGACCGGGCCTGGGGCCCCATGATCTCGCACGAAAAGATGGTAAGCCTCTTCCACCCTGCGCAGCTCACGCTCTACTGGCCTGTTATCTACCTTGCAGCTGGAGCCGCAGTCCTTATCGCACGTTGGAAGGGGTTGGTAAGCAGTCCGGTGCTCGGGCTGCTGCTCGTCCTGCTCCTTTATGGCGACCTGTGGACGTTCGGCAGCAAGTACAACCCCGTAACTCCACGCTGGACAATATACCCACCGACCAGCACTATCAACTACATCAGGGCAAACTTGGGGCACGAGCGATTTACAGGCACCCTGCCCACCTTGCGCCCTAATGTGCCAATGGTATTCGGTTTGCGCGACTTGCGGGGCTATGAAGATATGATCGATTCGCACTTCGGACATCTTTACAGGAGACTGGACCCCGCAATGGATGTATCATCGCAGCAGGATCTACGCCTGACTCCCGAGCAGTACCGTCTCCTACAAGTGGCAAGCGTGCGCTACGTGTTTACGCTCCGCAAGCCCCGTGTTGGCACAGATGCCTCACCGTTTGCGTGGAGGGCCGCAGAGGATAAGGTCGCTCTATACGAAAACCTCCAGGCAGTACCGCGAGCCAGAGTCGTGTTAGGTGCGAACTTCGCGCGCGACATCGAGAGCGCGGAACAAGAGCTCCTCGACCCCACGAACGACCCGCATGACAGTGTGGTGCTCATTGGGCAAGGTCCAAACACGCCCGTCCAGGTGCTCGCGAGCGGCACCTCGTCAGTCAAGTGGATCAAAGACGAGCCGGAGCTAATCGAGGTAGAAGCCAACCTCCCCGTACCCGGCTATCTCGTTCTAAGTGACAACTACGCTTCCGGGTGGGAGGCCACAGTTGACGGCAGGTCCGCACCCATTCTACGTGCAGATGTCGCCTTCCGCGCCGTGGCTCTTCCCCCGGGCAGGCACACGGTCGCCTTCTACTATCGTCCCCCCCTCTTCTACGCAGGCGCCCTAGTCAGTTGCACCTCAATATTCGCGATCCTGCTGATCGCGGCTCTGCATCTGCTCCGGGCACTCTCGAAACGATAGCGCCATCGAGTCGGCATAGACCGCCCTATGCCTGATGAACACCACAATGCGATGTGTTATACTTTTCTCTAGAATCACGGCGACATTTGCCGACTTTTATTGGAGGAAGAGTTGGATCGAGAGAAGATGATGTCAGCCGTACGCTCGATACTTGAAGCAATCGGCGAAGACCCCACACGTGAAGGCCTCAAAGATACGCCACGCCGCGTCGCCGAGATGTATGAGGAACTATTCTCGGGCCTCAGTAAAGACCCAGCCGAGCACCTCGCCGTCGGATTTGAAGAGCACCACAAAGAGATGATTGTGCTGCGGGACATCCCGTTTAATTCCATGTGCGAGCACCATCTCTTACCATTCGTAGGTAAAGCGCACGTCGGCTATATTCCGGCTGGGCGCATCGTCGGCCTATCCAAGTTGGCGCGCGTTGTCGAGGGATTTGCCCGCCGCCCGCAGCTTCAGGAACGCCTCACGAGTCAGATCGCCGACGCCATTACCGAGGCAGTCCAGCCGACCGGCGTGGGCGTAGTTATCGAAGCCCAGCATTTCTGCATGATCGTGCGCGGTGTCAAGAAGCCAGGCAGCGTGATGGTCACGTCTGCGATGCGTGGCCTTTTCCGTAGTAACCCACCTACCAGGGCCGAGTTCCTTGAGTTCATAAGGAACCACGGTTAAGTACTCCATGTCCGCACCGGCAGCCATATGCGACTGGCTCGCAACCCTCCCTCTTTTCGGCGGCGAAGTGCCCGACATTGAGATTTATTCTCAGGGCGTAGGGGCAGACCTGTATCGCTTGGCTTGGGCGGACATGCGCGCTGTTCTGAAGCATTATAAATCGACAACAAACCCCACCCGAAAGGGAGCCGACAAGCGGCGGGCTGAGGCAGCAGCTCTCACTCTTTATGCTCTTCAAGGGTTAGCACCCGATCTTCTATGGGAAGGTGAGATGCCCGTATACGGACAAGGCGATGCTATCATATACAGATGGGTGGGAGGCAAGCGCGCTTCAGATATAACGCTCACGCACGAGCAACTCGATCTTATCGCAACCTCCCTACGAACAGTTCACTCCAATACCTCTGACCTGAAGCTCTTATCGCCTGCGCCGCGCACCCTCGAAGTCTGGTGGGGGCGTACTCACGAGCTTTACAGGGATATGCAGATGCGCCTTGCCGCTCATATGCCCGTTGAGGTAAGCGACACGCTCTCGCGCCTACTCCAGCCCGTATCCGGGGACGTGCAAGCGCACAAAAGGTTCTGGCAAGGTGCGCCACTCACCTTCGTACATGGTAGGCCCGAACCAACCAATATCATCCTGAACGAGAACTGCGTGATACTCAAGAACTGGCAAGATTTCGGCCTCGGCGACCCTTCCCATGAAGTAGCCGTAGCGAGCCGTTTGCTGGCCGAACAGATGGGAGAAGACCCTGCCGAGCATCTTATAGACAATTATCTGACCGGCACAGAGGACAACATACTCGCCCGGCGGATCGAAATTTACCGCCGAGTATGGCCGTTCGGCTCTTTGCTGTCCACAGTCAGCACCTATCTGGACCAGGTAAACGGCCTATCTATGACGCCCGAACAGTTCAAGTCGACAGCCTTTCACTTTCATCATCTGCTGGTAACATACGAGTGGCCGACGCCAACTGCGGACAGGGTAGTCGCAGTTCTTGACGCATGGCTTTCAGGCGAACTCAAAGAAAGCACAGTGAATACCAAGAATGAACAAGCAGCAACAACCCAGGCATAACGCTCGACTGGTCAGCACAGACCCTGACTTGATCGCTGCCGAGCTTGAGCAGGTCGGGGCGCAGCAGCCCGGCCAAAAGATCATGTGGAACAAATCTGTGTTCTTGCCCGTTCGGCTCGACCGCCTTAGTTGTGTCGCGGCAAACGTCCTCAAGCAGGAGATGCTGGCGCGCGGGGGCGACTGCGCCGTGCATCGTGACTGCGCGACCCTGGAACGGGAAGACAGTTCCATACTCCTAATCGGCACCCGCAACCAGTACGACGACCTTACAGGCAAACTCCGAGAGCAAGGGTTCGGTCTACCCGAGATCGCCACTCAACTTACCAATTTACTTGCCGACATAGACGCTCCGTTGAGACCCGAACAGGTAGGCCCGTATACACTTCCAATAGGACAGCGCACCCTCGTTATGGGCGTTATCAATGTCACTCCCGACTCATTTTCTGGCGATGGGCTGGGTAGCGACCTTGAAGCGGCGGTCGCGCAGGGGCGGCAGATGCATGCCGAAGGAGCCGACATCCTCGATATAGGGGGCCAAAGCACACGCCCCGGCTCCGAGCCTATTTCTATAGAGGAGGAGATGAGCAGGGTGCTGCCCGTGATCGAAAGGCTGACCAGGACAGACGGCGTTCAACTTCCCATCTCAATAGACACCAACAGGGCCGTGGTGGCCAAGGCTGCGCTCAAATCGGGCGCGCATATCGTTAACGACATCTCCGGGCTGCATGACGACCCAGAAATCGCAGAGGTCGCGGCCAAACATGATGCCCTCCTTGTACTGATGCACATCCAGGGCACTCCACGCACGATGCAGGATAACCCATATTATGACGACCTGCTAGGAGAAGTGATAGAATACTTAAGAGACAGTATAGACAGGGCGCTCCTCGCGGGCGTCAACAAGAAGCGCATCTGGGTTGACCCCGGCATCGGCTTCGGCAAGACGTTCGACCACAACCTTGAACTACTGAGGCGGTTGCGCGAGATCAGGTCACTCGGCTGCCCGGTCTTGGTAGGCACATCGCGCAAAGCCTTCATAAGCCGCATTCTCGCGCCACTAAAAGGCGGAGAGATAACGCCACACAAAGAACGGGTCGTAGGCACAGGCGCGACAGTCGCTGTCAGTATAGCCAATGGAGCCGACATCGTGCGCGTTCATGATGTGGCGCATGCGGTAGAAGTCGCCCGCGTAGCCGATGCCATCATACGCGTACAGCATCACGAACCATAGACCGCGAATCTCACGGATGGAGGCACCTTATACTTGCCGCTACCCACACAACCGATACAGTCACGTACCTCAGCCTCGGCTCTAATATGGGTGACCGCGCGGCACAGATCGAGGAAGCGATAGCAATGATAGGACGCCTGCCTGAAACAAGTATCCTAAAGCACTCCCCTCTTTACGAAAGCAAACCCTGGGGCAAGACCAACCAGCCTGACTTCCTCAACATGGTCGTTGAGATAAGCACGAACATCGATCCACACGAATTGCTACACAACTGCAAGAACATCGAAGCCAAATTGGGCCGCGAGCCGGGCGAGCAATGGGGGCCACGCCCGATAGATATAGACATCCTGCTGTACGGCGACAAGCGGCTCAAGACCGATACCCTGATCATACCCCACCAGCGGATGTGGGAGCGCCAATTCGTCCTTCGCCCCCTCGCTAACCTCCTGCCGAATCTGGTAGGGCCGGACAACACACCTATCGAGAAGTTCCTCCAACGGGAAGAGATCGCAGCCCAGGGCGTGAGGGAATACAGACTAGAAAGAAAAAAGGGCAATGAGGAAAAATAAGACAAGGCTACTGCCTGCTATCATCGGACTGTGCATTCTGTCGCTGCTACCTTTAGCGAGCAGTCAGGCTGACGCTCAGACTGGGCAACAAACCAGTTGGACTAAGATGGGTACGCTACCGCCCAACGCATCTAGAATCGCGCTTGATCCTGCCAATGCCACCACGATCTATGCTCTTATCCCACAAGGTATATCGAAGAGCACGAACGGCGGTACGTCATGGGCGCTTTGCAACCGCGAAGCCTTGTCTATGCGTGTGGTCGGGCCACAGGCGCAAGGCCAGCCTCTACTTATCTACGCCACCACTCCAACCGGCCTGCGCGAAAGCAGCGATGGTTGCGCGACCTGGAAAGACACCCCTTTCCAGGGGCTACTCCCATCGAGCGCGCACGTCAGATGGATCGCTCCCTACCCCAATAACAGACAGGTTCTCTATGCCGGGATGGATGGGCTGGGCGGCCTCTACCGCTCGATTGATGGGGGCGCTATCTGGGAACCGGCATCGAAGGGCCTCCCGCCCGGCAGCTTTGTTGATGCGCTCACCGCCGATCCAGGCACACCTGCGCGAATCTTCATTGGAGTTCACAATGTGCGAAGAGGTTACTATCCCGCGCCCGTATACAGGTCCACCGACGGCGGGCTGACCTGGAAATCATCTTCCCTCGGCGTCACGATGCTCCCCAATAACGGTGGAACCGTAATCGGCTTCGGCTGGAGTGGCGGCAAACTACTGGCGGCTACCTCGTCCGACGGCCTCTTCGCCTCGACAAACCAGGGCGAAAGCTGGCAGGAAGTCAGCCTCCCTCGACGGTCCGAAAGCCCCACCTCAACAGCCCAGCGTAACGGGACACCAATAAAGCCCCTTCCTTTGCGTATCACGTCCTTCCAGGTAGACCCTCATGGAGTGGTCCTTATAAACACACCCGAAGGGCTATTCCAATCTGTAGATGGTGTACAAAGTTGGCGCTCTTTTGGCCCAGACCCAGGCACAAACAAAGACAAGCATACGCTGTTAGCCCTTGAGCCTGCGAGTGGCCTGGTGCTGTTCGGAGGGAGTGATACCGCCTGGGGCTACACTATGCCGGAGGGGTTGGCAGCCCTGCCAACGGCTACAATAGTAACAGTTGCCCAGGCGCCGCACACCCCGCCCCCTCCACCCAACCTACCTACCGTGACGCCCGTCCCGCCGACCGCCACACAAACCGCATTGCCTACTCCCACGATTGCCGTCGCTACCGGCCCGCTCCCCACCGACCGCGCTCAGCAGGGCGACCCTGAGATTTCTGATTACTTCCCACAAACCGGGCATAACATAGCGCACGGCTTCAGAGCCTACTGGAAAGAGAACGGCAATGTTGGCGTCTTCGGCTACCCCCTTACTGAAGAATTCGTCGAAAATGGCGTGTCGGTTCAATACTTCGAGCGCGTCAGGCTAGAATACAGAAATAACAAGATCGTCTGGGCTCTGCTAGGCACAGAACTTACCAAAGACCTCTTCTTCCGCACAGTCCGGTTCTTCCCCAGCGAGGATAATAACGTATACTTCGGACCAACCCAGCACTCCGTGAGCGGACCCTTCCTCGAATACTGGCGCGACAACGGCGGCCTTGAGACGTTCGGCTATCCTCTCAGCGAGAGCTTCAAAGAGGGACGTGTAGAGTACCAATGGTTCGAGCGCGCCCGCTTCGAATGGCACCTCGACAACCCTACGGGCCGCCGATTCATGCTCAGCCAGTTGGGCAAGCTTTCGCTCCAAAAGCGCGGTTGGATCAGGTAATTCTGGGTGCCAGCCGCCTAGCAATAGTATCTTCGAGGCATATTGCGTCGTCACGCATGCGCGATTCACGACGTGATTAATTTGGTATAATGGAGCGTGTTGCACGACGTGGGCTAGCACTAGGACGCCACTTTATCTAAGTACCTTGTTATAGTAGTACCGTTCCTTGCCACG
>JBDSDS010000184.1:0-5681 GCA_039920445.1 Chloroflexia bacterium | reverse complement strand
ACCGGACGGGTCATGGCGCCCTCCGAAATTGCCGGTATGTCCTCCCACCCTCTCAGGCTGCTCGCCGCCCTCTTAAAGCTGTACGGCGGCGAGCACCGCATCCACGACCAGGGTTGGCGAGCGGCTTTGCAGGTACTGGCTACCGAGGCCGACGCGACCCGTACCCGCCTGGTTCGCCTTCTCCGCACCTACTGGCAGAACGTCTACCGCGACCAGAGGAACAAACTCAAGCCGCGTTGGGAAGAAAGCGTGCGCGAGCGTACCCAGTCAATTGGTCCTGACCGACTTTCCGCCGTGCAGGAACGCTTCCTCGCCAACCGCGCCATGCCCCGCGAGTTCCCCGAGGGCTACCCGCTGGAGAAGGTGCTGCTAGTGCCTTCCCTCTTCCTCAACATGTCCTCCATGATCCTCTACGGCTACGGCCAGATGGTCATCATTTATGACGCCCTCACCTCCGATGAGCACCGCAACGCCATGGCCCACGTCCAGCGCCGCATCGTTGCAGTCGCCAAGGCGATGGAAGACCCCACCCGCATGACCATCCTGCGCGCCATCGCTAAGGACAAAGAGTATTATGGCTCTCGCCTCGCGGCCAAGTGCGGCATCACCCCTTCCTCGATCTCCCGCCACATGCGCGTGCTGCGCGACGCCGGCCTTATCAAAGAGATCAACCAGGACAACCGCGTGATGTACGAACTTCGCCGCGACACCATCGAGAAGCTCTGCGAGGACCTGCAAGAGTACCTGTAAACAGAGAGCAGTACTCACTAACTAAACTACAGAGGCTTGGAGGAAAAGTGTTCTCTAAGCCTCTTCTTAACTACGTTTACTTGCATATACCTAGCACTCATTTATGGAGTACAATAGAGAACTGCCAGGCAATTAGAAACGGCATCAGGAGAACAGGCCAGTGGGCGTTAGCGGATCAACTGCCTCTGCACAGTGGTACGAGCGGGCGAGCGATGCGATATTGCATAACACGCCTGTCATTGCTGAACGCATAATGGCTCTTCATTTCGAGCGCGTGCCTGAGTTGGAGAAGAGTTACGGCGAGCGTCAACGCGCCTTCTACCTGGAGGATACTCGCTCAACCCTGGGTGCGCTCTCAGCCGCCATGCTCCTCGAGACACCCCAGATGTTTGCCGACTACGTCTCCTGGCTCGTGTCGCTGCTCAAGGCGCGTAACATACTAGGAAAGGGCCTGCCCACTCATTTCGAGTGCATGCGCGAGGTGTTGCGGGAAGTGATGCCCGAAGACCTCTGGGCAAAAACAGAAGAATATCTGGATACAGGGGTAAAGGCTCTTTCCGAGGCTTAGGCTAGCCTGCGGCCACTTCTACAGTCAGTTCCATTATGCGGTCGAGCCTGAAGGTGCGCTCTTCGTGCTTGAGGTGGCAATAAGCGACAAGGTAGGTCGCCTGTTCTCTGAGGGTTATCTTGCGCGGCTCAACCACTCTCTCGCTTTGCTTGCCGTCGCTCCCCTTGTACCATATACGCAGGGTAGATTGAGAGCGCACGGCCTGCTCGATTGCGGGCGGCAGACCCTCTATAGGGCATTTCGACTGGCGGCCATCCCACTCCATGAGGGGAGGGGCTGAGTACCAACCGCTCATCGGCGTAAGCGCGCCCTGGAGCTTGATTACATCCGCCACCGTGTTCACCCCGTATGAGCGCATGTCCTTCATAAACGATTTGAGCACTTCCCACGTGATGACGGCATCCGCCATTGCGCGATGGAGGCCCTGGGTGCGTATGCCCAGCGTGCGGGCTACCTCGCCCAGTCTGTTCGACTTGAAAGAATAACAGCGCCGCGCAAGGGCCAGCGTGTCTATTACAGGGTTCGTGGGCGGACTAAAGCCGGCCGCGCGCAGCTCGGCGGAAAGGAAAGAGAGGTCGAAGGAAGCGTTATGCGCCACTAGCACCGCGCCATCGAGAGCCTGCAGGAGGGCAGGCGCCACGCTGCGGAAGGTTGGTGCATCACGCACCATGCTGTCGGTGATGCCGTTCACAAGCAGTGCGCCTCGTGAGATAGGCCGTCCAGGGTTGACCAGCGTCTGCAGTCGGTCTATCACTTCGCCCCCCCTTGTGACCACCACCGCTATCTCGCAGATGCGGTCTCCGGTGCGCGCGGATAATCCCGTCGTCTCTACGTCGACAACAGCAAAAGTAGCTCCATCAAGAAGCATCTTACCGGCAGTTTCCAATGCCAAACCAAACGCCCTTTCCCCTGAGAAAACGTGGCAACCCTTGCCAAACGCCACCTAAAGTATACACCCCCTGTCAAGTCGGTGTGGAATACAGAAGTTAATTATGAGTTTTGAGTTATGAATTTTGAATTGCATGGGAACATTAGCTGACGGCTGATGGCTTCGCAATTTGCCGCCCGAACACCACCCTGATATAATTACTGGATATTTGCTCGGAAACGAACGGCGAAAACTGAGAACCTGGAATTCAAAGCGCGAAACTACCAACTTAGGAGGCGATTCTTAGATGCACTTACTTTTAGTACCTGGGCTGCTACTTGCGATGGCTTCTGCCCTTACTAGCGGCCCGGCGCAACCCGCTATCGACTCGCTCGGCCACTTGCTCGGCACAGGCTCTCTATTCTCCATAGCAGCCCAGGCAACCACTACCGCCACGCTTACAACAGGCACAACAGAAGTCACTAGTGATGCAACAGCGACTGCCGCCTCAACTGTAACAGGTACTTCAGGCATAAGTGCCACAGCCACCATCACCGGCAGCGCGCAGAGCACCCCAGTGCCCCTGCCGGTTGGCGAGATCCCGATGCAAGGCAACCCTTTGGACCCAGCCTTCCTGTTCAGCGCACCCTCCCCTCCTATTGGACCATATGCGTGGGCTTGTCTTGCGTTGATGACGGCTTTACTCGCGGTGAGCGGCTATTTCTTACTAATCAAGCGTCCCGAATGGAAGGGCACCAATCCTGTCTTGCATCGTGCTGCCAACAAATGGGGGCAGGTAGGACTGTGGGTGTCTATTGTCGGCTTACTCTGCCTGCTCTTCCGTGTAGTCACGCTCGACTTTTTCAACATGCGCATCTGGTTATATCTTTGGGCGCTGGCGACACTGGCAGCAGCAGGCTGGTTCGTCTACTGGCTCCGCATGAAGTACCCCAAGGAGGCGGCAAAATACCAGAAAAGCCAGCGCGCTCGTCAGTATATGCCCGGCTCGGCATCCAAATCGACGGTCCGCCAAACTACACAGACGAAGTCAAAGGCCGTTGCCTCACCCACCGGGGATTCAGTAGCTACTACAACCAGCGCCCCCACAATGAGCAAACCCCCCTCAACCCAATCCAGGCCGGGGCAGAAAAGCAACAAGCGCGGTAGACGCAAGTAAAGAAGCTGAGTGGCAAAGACTGAGGGTCATGTTGCGCAAGAACTCTGACCCTCAGTTTCTTTTTATCATCACTCACGCAACTCTCACCGCCATCGTACCGTTATAGGTATAGGAACATGAGGAAGGGCACTCTCAATAAACCCGTTTGAAGAATAGCCGACCAGTATGTATGAAGAGCAAGATAAAAGGTAGAATTATCATTCTTCACTGCGTTCAGAATGACAAAGCGATGTGGGTTCCCTTTATGCGGCACTTTTCTGGAGAGAAGTTCTTTACCAACTCACGCAAGCCGATCACGCAGCCACTAGCCTCTTTTGCTATCTCAAGGTCACGAGGAAAACAACACCCAAGGAGAAAATGAATCATGTCTTTCAAGCTACCAGGTCCTAATTTGAGCCTTACAAGGGTTGCGCTGACTGCCGCACTCATGGTGGTAGTGGTTGTAGGGTGCGGCCCGGAAACAACGCCAATCGCAACCCCGCAGCCGACCGCCTCGATGGCTGTACCCTCCACCCCAGAGACAAGTACCCCGGAGCAAGCGACCCCTACTTCGGCCCCGGCTGCCACCGCTACCGTCGAACCCGACCCTACGCCAACCCTCCAGACTGCGAATACGCCCGGCCCTGGTGCGAACCCGGCTAATTACGAGTGGAAGCAGGCGGGGCTGGCGGGTAACAACGTCACCGACCTCGCTATACATGCTGGAGGCACGAATCTGGCGCTTGCCACGGGGCCGAAAGGGGCATGGCTCAGTTCTTATGATTACACCCAGTGGCAGCCACTCGGCGTGAAGCTCGATGTTGAGGGGCGCAGTTCCGAAGCCTCGATAGGCAACCAGGACGTGATGTATCTCACCAGCAACACAGGGTGCGCCAGTGGCCTGCCGAGTACCCGCTCACGCTCAATGGACGGAGGGAAGACCTGGCACGAGATACAGAACGAGGCTATGAGCATAGCGGCCTCGAACGGTGGAGTAGCCTACGCAGCCACTTGTAATAGCATCATCAAATCGACCGACTCAGGAGCCACATGGACTGAGTTGTCTGGCAGCTCGCTTGTCAACTATGATATCCTCGACTTGGCAGCCAGCCCCGATGGGGAAACGGTTTACGTCGCATACGCCAGCGAAGGCGGCACAGGCCGCATCCAGATGAGTAACGACGGCGGCCAGACCTGGAAGGAGATCACTCCAGCGGCCCCAGAGTCCGGCGAGTTTGTCGGACCGGACAACCTTTTCCTGGTGACAGGCTCGGTCGGCAGGCCCGACGACGGCGGCCTCTACTTGACCAGCAGTCAGGGCCTCTGGTACGTCCCGCTCGAATCGACCGAATGGAAGCTGATGAAAAGTGACGAGAGGCAGGACGCCCCTCACGGCGGCAGCTATTACCTCACCGCCCTCTTCGTAGACACCGCCTATAGCGGCGACTACAACAAGGAAGGCCCGGTCATCTACACAGCGAGGGCAGGACAGGGCACAGGAGAGCAAGCGGCAGTGGGACTGGGCGTATTCCGCTCGATCAACGGGGGTATGACCTGGGAGACCATCGGCACGGGCCTTGAGCAGCGCACGGTCAACAGCATAGTACTGGCTCCGCACGACCCCGCCGCCAACCCGAATATGCTCGAAACCCTGCTAGCCGCCACCGACGATGGCGTGTGGGCAGCGCCGATACCGAAGCCTTAGCGAAGTTTTGCGGCTATTTTAGACGGCATGGGTGCGCTCGGTGTGTTGCATCGCCCCCACTGGCAGGGGCTTGCCGCAACACCAGATGAGAGGTGAGCGCTGTTTCAGTTGTGCTCATGGCCCATATATGCAGGTCGTGGACTTCCGTAACCGCCGGTAAGTCCGAGAGGTACTTCCGCACTTCAGAGACGTCTATACTTTCCGGTACAGCATCGAGTGCCATGTTCACCGAGTCTCGCAGCAGGCCCCACGTACCGAGGAATATGATAGCCGCAATAGCCAGGCTAACGATGGGGTCAATCCATAACCAACCTGTGAATAGAATAGCGAACCCGGCCAGCACCACGCCCACAGAGACTGCCGCATCCGCAGCCATGTGCAGGTAAGCGCCACGAATGTTCAAGTCTCCCTTGCGCCCCGACATGAAGAGTAGAGCCGTTACCGTATTGATAACGATGCCGATCGATGCCACAAAGATGACGGTCCAACCTTCTACCGGGCTTGGCTCGCTGAAACGTTGGATCGCCTCCCACGCGATAACCCCTATGGCGATGAGGAGGAATACCGCGTTGACTAAAGCGGCGAGGATCGAACTTCGACGCAAGCCATAGGTACGGCGCGCTGTTGGCTGGCG
>JBDSDS010000183.1:0-3222 GCA_039920445.1 Chloroflexia bacterium | reverse complement strand
ACCCTGAGAAACAGCCGCCCTATGACGTGCTCCTATCGCTCCTGGGCAGTTTGCGCTACCAGCAGAAGTACCCAACGGGTGCGGCCATGCAGGAGGTAAATACCCTCCCCGGTTCGATATTGTTCCCACAGACCGGAAAGCGCTTGGGCGGCGTGTTCCTTGAGTACTGGCGGGCTAACGGAGGGCTTGCTCAGCAGGGCTACCCAATTTCCAATGAGTTCGAAGAGAAAAGTGAAATAGACGGCAAGACTTACATCGTGCAATACTTTGAACGAGCCGTGTTCGAGAGTCACCCTGAGAACAATTTGCCCTACCGTGTGCTGCTGTCGCATCTGGGCGCGCTCAGGCTGAAGGCGAAATATGCAGGCCGAGAGCCAGGTGATGTTTATGCCTCACTCCGAACACGGCCCCTGAGATTGCCCGTCCTCGCTCCCGGCCAATCATGCCCACGGGCAAGCGGGCGTATAGTGTCGCCTTCTTTCGGACCTGCGCTGGGAAATGGACCTGTTTACCCGGTAGGGCTTGGCACGGAAGGTATATATGACCTCGCGGGCGCTCAGGAGGAGGGTGGCTGGCTCTATGTGAAAGTATTGTGGGTCGGTTCGCCGGATTTGCGTGGTACCGCCGTGCTGATACGAGGCCGCCAGCTTGACGGGGCGAGCGAACTTCGCTTCGAGCGTGGCCCAGACCCCACAAACGAGCTTAGGCTGCACGTGGATGACCGCACGCCCGATGCTAACGGCTGGATCGATTGGCCCTCCTACACCCGCCTCCGTGGTCCTGGTTGCTATGCGTATCAGGTAGACTTGTCCGACCGCAGCCTAGTGATACCCTTCGAGGCGCGATGAGCGAAATGTTACTAATTCTGATCACCGACCACTGACCACTCGACACGCTTGACGCTCAACTACCCCAGATGATATACTTAACGGCAATTCGGGCCTGTAGCTCAGTTGGGAGAGCGTTCGGTTCGCATCCGAAAGGTCAGCGGTTCGAGTCCGCTCAGGTCCACACCCCGGAATCTCATATCATCCTCTGTTTTGCGTCGAGGCGAGCCACTTCGGTGGCTCTTTCTATATAAGGAGAAGCGAGATGGAGAAAAAGACTGTAAGGGCTTTCTATGACGATGGCGAAGTGCGCTTCCTAGACCCGGTACACGTAGAGGGCTGCTGGAACCTGGAGATTACCTTTGTCGAGCAGGTGGACGATGAAGGGGTTGTTTTCGAATCAGACCCCCACCGGCCTAAGGTAGGCCATCAAGTGGATCGCCTGGAAGAGCTTCATCGACAGATGGAAGATAGCCGCCCCCAGATCGGGCCTATATAACAGAGGTTCAAGGTTCAAGGTTGCATGGCTTGATAACTTTGAACCTTGAACTTTTCCGCATCACGCACTCTTTAGCCTCTTCTCCAACGCCGCGCGCACGGTAGCGAACTCATCCCAGGGTAGCTCCACTTGCCCGTAGCACATCGAGCTTTCGTGAGATTTGCCGCAGGTGAGTACCATATCTCCGGGGCGTGCCTTGTCGATGGCGAAAGCAATAGCTTCCGCACGGTCGGGCACGTGCCAGAAATCGACTCCTTCTTGCCTCCCCTGCTCTGTGAGGCCCTGCGCTACCTCGGCTGAGATGTCTTCCACGCGCTCGGTGCGGGGGTCCTCGGCGGTCACTACGGTCAGATCGGCCAACTGCCCGGCCACATTGCCCATCATCTTACGCTTCGCACGGTCGCGCAGGCCCGCGCACCCGAATACCGCGATCACCCTCCCTTTTCTGGGGGCAACCAGGCTGCGCGCAAGCTCAAGCGTCTTCTCCAGGCCGTTAGGGGTGTGGGCAAAGTCAACCACCACATCGAAGCCAAGCGGTTTTGCTTCCTTGACCCATTCCATGCGCCCGCTTATCCTCTCCACTGCCTTCAGCCCTGCCTGTACAGCCTCTTTGGGCACGCCGAGGGCCAGCGTCGCGCCTATAGCTGCCAGGGCATTGTAAACGTTGTGCTTGCCCGGCAACTTCATCTCCACTGCTATATCGGCAGCCGGGGTGAGAGCGGTAAAACGGGTGCCGTCCGCCGTGTAGGTAATATCGCTCACGCTTATATCGGGCTGCTTCGTCCGGTCCAGACCGTAGACACACTGCATATCGGCGTGGATTTTCTTTAGCCAGAAGTACGATTTGTCGTCGGCGTTGATGACGGCCACTTTAGGAGTGCCCTGCTTTCGATAACTTCCGTTCAACGCCTCGAACAGCCTGGCTTTGGCGACCATGTAGTTCTCCCAGCTGCCGTGCCAGTCGAGATGCTCGTGGGTGACGTTGGTCACCACTGCCACGTCGTAATCGACGCAAAGAGTGCGGCCCTGGTCGAGCGCGTGCGAGGTCGTCTCCAGCACGGCTACCTCGGTGCCCGCCTCTACCATGTCATGCAGGTAGCGTTGTACGTCGAACGCTTCGGGGGTGGTCACGTGGAATCCGGTGTCGTATGCCTGCCCACCTATCTCGGCATTGATGGTCGATATAAGGTCTGCCTTGCGCCCCGCTGCCTTGAGAATTGAGTGAATCAGGGTTGAGGTAGTGGTCTTGCCGTCGGTGCCGGTTACGCCTATAACTTGCAACTTGCGCGACGGGAAGCCGAAGAAAGCCGCCGACAATTGCGATACGGCCCTGCGGTCATCGGGCACGTGGATGTATGGCACGTCCTCAGGCAAACCTTCAGGACGCTCCTCCCGCTCACCAGCCACTGCAACTGCTCCGCGCTGTAAAGCATCCGGGATAAACCTATGCCCATCATGCACGCTGCCCACCACCGCCACGAAAAGCGAGCCTAACACTACCTCGCGTGAGTTTTCGGCGATGTGACTGACTTCAATCCGCGCGCTTTGCCCCAGTAGGACAACGCCCTCTATTGCGGCCTCGGAGATCAAATTATGCAGGTTCATTTAGACTCTACCTCTTTATATCATCTACAAGGGTGTCTAATAATTGGGGTGGCGAGAAGTATGATTTGTCATTCTGAACGCAGTGAAGAATCACTACGCGGGAGTGAGTGCTATGGGGACTGATTCTTCACTGCGTTCAGAATGACAAAGGTAAACATCCCCTTGTTCCTGTATGTTTGTTCTTCGTTAGACACCCTCTAAGCTTCATGCCGAGATGAAGTAGTTGTCACTCTGTCGATTGGAACTTCTTCAACTCTGACACCACCCTATCGAGGAAATCATCTGCATTGC
>JBDSDS010000182.1:0-7504 GCA_039920445.1 Chloroflexia bacterium | reverse complement strand
AGGAGGCGCTGCACGGCAACTGGCTCGTGCCGTTCTACGGAGATATGATCAAGAATCTCGCTCTCCCCAACTGGCAACTTGTAGGATGGATGACCTTCTTTATGGAGTCGTTCATCGCTATCTCGCTAATCCTGGGCCTGTTAAGCCGCCTCGGTGGGCTTGTCTCCTTCGTGCAAGGGCTAAACCTTTTCCTGGGATTGGCGCAGGCCCCGAACGAGTGGGAGTGGACCTATATTATGCTCTTCACCCTCGGTTTCATCTTCATGATGACAGGCCCAGGCCGCAAGTGGGGTATAGACCAGGCGCTCAGGCCGCGCTTGAGAGAGCAGATGGCTAACGGCAACGGCCTGGCGCGGCTGCTTTACCGGGCCACATAGCGTGCACAAAGGTAATAATGGCCGTCTGCTGTTTTTGACGCTGGCGGCTATAGGACTTTTCTCGCTAATCGGCTACTGGGCGCTTTACGCTAATGCCAGCCTCAGCAGGGATGCGTCTGCGGTTGGATCATATATCTACATATTCTGTGGGCTATTTGTAATCTACTTGTTGGCCTGCCTGATCGTGTTGCGCGCTGGCCAGGCGCTTCCTCTGAGGCCAACCCTGGCGTTGATCGCGGTAGTAGCGATTCTGGCGCGTGGGGTGCTGGTGTTCGCGCCGCCTACCCTCAGCAACGATATGTACCGCTATATCTGGGATGGGCGTGTGATGTCGGCGGGTATCAGCCCCTACGCCTACCCACCCGGCGCTCCCGAAGTCGAGAGCCTGCACCCGGAAGGCTACTGGATCTGGGACCACATCAACCGCAAAAGCGCCATAACTGTCTATCCCCCAGGCGCGGAGCTTTTCTATGCGGGTGTATACAAGGTCTATCCTGACAGCGTGACCTGGACTAAGACCGCGCTGGCGCTGGTGGACCTTCTGAATTGCCTGATACTTTTCCTAATACTTCGGCGTCTGAATATGTCTCCTCTGCGTACACTTATATATGCCTGGGCGCCGCTGCCCATAATCGAGTTCGGCGGCAGCGGCCATGTAGAGGCCCTATCGGTGCTCTTCACGCTTCTGGCTATCCTCGCAGGTATAATAGCGGTGCAGCACAAGGAGACCGAGAACCCCGGCAGGCTGGGCAAAGCCGCGGCCCTTGCGTCGGTAGCGCTGGCGGGCGCGGTGCTGGTGAAGCTGGTGCCCTTGCTTTTGCTGGCGGCCTGGGCTAGACGATTCAGCTGGAAGTTCGTTGCTTTGTGTGTCGGAATTGTGGGAGTAGTTTACGTGGGGTTCGTAGGCGCGTTCAACTGGCACATTTCACCCTTCCTGGTGACCTATATCGCGGACGAGGAAAGTAACGCACCGCTTTACCATCTCCTGGGGGATGTATTAGCCCCCGCCATCGAACTGTCTGATGCTTTTGTACGGTTAGCTCTGTACGCGGCTTTGTTCGCTTTCGCTCTATTCTTGTTCTCGAAGAAGGAGCGTAATCCCTACGATTTTATAGGCAAGAGCTTTCTGCTTGTGGGCGCTTACCTCCTGTTGGCGACGAGCGCCCACCAGTGGTACGCAACATGGCTGCTCTTATTCGTGCCGTTAGTGCTACCGCCCGATGGCTTATCTTTATTCAAAGACGACGGCGAACAGAAGGGTCGACTGCGTCGGGGCAATTACGGCCCGGCCTTCGCGGCGCTGGCCTACACCGGACTGACCTTTCTTGGATATGCCATATTTGCATTGAGGCTACCGACCGTGCCGGAGCCGATACTGGCGCTACAGCTTGCGACCGTAGTGGGACTGGGGATATTGTGGCCCATCGTTGGGTGGCTTTCTGGACAACACCAAAGGAAACGCCTTAGAATTCATCACAGAAATGCGGAAGGCGCATAGATGATTTGAGTGCTTATGGTGACATAGCCGGCACCCTGATTGCCTGCCCCTAGTTTTAGCCTAGAAAGGGACGCCTGATTGCGACTTCCAGATACAGCCAAAGATACAAGTAAAGATAAAGTGCATCCTCTCCACTTCGGACCATCCGTGGTGAAGGAGCGCCCGCTGCCGAGATCGCTTTATATCGAACCGACCAACAGGTGCAATTCGCTCTGTACGACCTGTCCGCGCACATTCTTCCCTATGGAAAGCCCCGCCGATATGTCGTTCGAGCGATTCAAGGGGATAGTCGACCAGTTCCCTCTGCTGGAGCGTGTGGTGCTGCACGGTCTGGGCGAGCCGATGCTAAACCGCGACCTTGTGCATATGATCGAGTACCTCAAGGCGCGCCCTGAGAATACGCACGTTATCTTCAACTCCAACTCCCTTTCCATGACGCCTCAACGGGCCGAGCAATTAGTCGTTGCAGGACTGGACGAGTACCGCGCAAGTCTCGATGGTGCTACGCCTCAAACGTACCTGGCTGTGCGAGGTGTCAATGCCCTGCCGAAGGTGATTCGGAATTTGAGGATGTTGGTAGAAGCAAAGACCAGGCTTGGAGCAAAGACCCCACATATCTCCGCGTGGTTCATCGCAATGCGCGAGAACCTACACGAATTGCTGGACGTGGTACGCCTCAGCCACGAAGTCAGTATCACGGAGTTTTACATGCAGCGCTTCGTCTACTTCGGCACAGGGTTGGGGGTGGAGGAGCAGTCGCTTTACCACAGATTGAAGGAAGAGGAGCGCGAGCTGGTAGAGCAGGCCGAGCAGTTATGCAAAGAGCTAGGCATGAGCTTCCATGCTGCGGGGGCCACAACGCCTGTGCAGATGATGTCGGCGGAGACGCAATCGAACCGGCCCTGGTCTGAGTGCGGCCGACCAACCAGCCTGAGCTATATCACGGCTAATGGCAACGTCCTCTCCTGCTGTTTTGTGCCCTTCGTCACCCATGACTACATGGAGGGCGAGAGTGGGCTTATCCTGGGCAATGCGTTTGAGCAGCCGTTTCACGAGATATGGAATGGCGCGCCATACAAAGAGTTCCGCCGCCGCATCCTGACCGACGAGCCGTTTGACTGCTGCAAAGGGTGCGGCAGCAAGTGGAGCCTTTGACCAGTAATGAGGGCAGAACAGGCAGTATGTGAGGAGAAGAACGATGTCTAGCTTTACAACCGAAACCAGGATAGACGCACCGGTAGATAAAGTGTGGGCTGCTTTAGCTGACATTGGTGCAATTCACAGGTGGAATCCTGGAGTAGTCCAATCCCACGTTACGACTGACTCAGCTTCCGGCATAGGTGCAGGCCGCCATTGTGACTTGGGCGGTAGGAATTACCTGAAAGAAGAGGTCGTCGAGTGGAGCATGGGCAAGCGTCTGACTATGCGTATTACCGATACTAACCTACCCTTCAAAAGTGCGGATATCCGCTTCAGACTACAGGCTGGCGGCAGCAGCACGATCGTAACCGTCTCGCCCGATTATAGTCTCAAATTTGGATTGCTCGGGAAGATGCTCGACCGCTTATATGTACGTGGCAACTATATGAAAGGAATGAGAGCGTTGTTGTCTGGGTTAAAGCGTCATGTTGAGGACAGCACTGCGCGTGCCGAATAACTAAAACTCTCTACTAGAAGAAAGCATAGGTTTCACACTAAGTTGTACTTGCAACCAACTCGGCCCTCAGTCCCTATTACTCATTGCTTAGTAGTCGCGGTAATTCCCGCATGGAACGAAGAGGGCAACATCGGGCGGGTGGTTGCCGACATACCCCGTGACCTGTGCCACGTGGTTGTTGTGGTAGACAATGCCAGCACCGACCGTACAGCCGAGGTAGCACGCGAGTCTGGAGCTGTCGTGGTACGACAGCCGAAGCGCGGCTATGGGTACGCTTGTGCCGCGGGGGTAAGCAAAGCGTACAAGTTAGGCGCGGACATTATAGTGTTCCTGGATGGAGATTACAGTGACTATCCTGAAGAGATGCCGCTGGTGGTTGGCCCGATATTGGAAAGTAAGGCTGATCTGGTGATTGGATCGAGGTTGAGCGGTGGCACAATGGAGAAGGGCGCGCTGCCGAGCCACGCCATCTTCGGCAACCGATTGATAGCGGCGATCATGCTGCTACGGTTTCGCGTTCGTATCACAGACCTGGGGCCATTCCATGCGATACGAGCCGACGTCCTCCGTCAACTCCGTATGCGCGAGATGACATATGGGTGGACCGTTGAGATGATCGTCAAAGCGGCCCGGCGCAAGCGTCGCATCGTGGAAGTGCCGGTGAGCTATCGCAAGCGGTTGAGCGGCGAGTCGAAGGTCAGCGGCAACCTGAAGGCGAGCCTGAAGGCTGGCTGGCGTATTATTGCCGTCACCCTCCGCCATGCGCTCTAGATTCAGATCAGCTCAGGACACCCAGGCAGACCCAGCGCGAGTTACCTCCGGCAGGGAGGCGCACATTCTATGGATAGGAGGCGCATTTCTGGTTGCAGGGTGTGTAGCTTACCTCTGCCTGTTTCAGTCGAGCTCCCTGTGGGCTCGCGCCATCCCACTCCCTGGCGACGAAGATGGCCCATTCGGAGCGCTACGCCGTATCTTCCCCGTTGAATGGCTACAGGCGAGCCGAGGCTCCGAGTTGGGGTTGCTCAACTCAGTCATCTACCTGCTAATCCTCGCCTTATTATTTGCGACCTACTGGTTGACCCTGCGGTCTGTCGTTCGCTTGCAGAAGCAGAGAAATGCCGCTCTATCGGTTATTGATTGGCATGGGAATCGCCTTCTGTGGCAAATCTTGCTGATTACGGCGCTGGCCCTTTTCGTGCTCCTGTGGCTGCCCGGCACACAATCAGCCGACCTTCACAGCTACATCTGGTATGGGCGTATACTGGCAACCTTCGGCGACAATCCCTTAGTTCATATACCGTTGGAATATGCAAGCCGGGATGCAGGCGGTTGGCTGGAACTGGTCTATTGGAAAGACGTGCCGTCGGTGTACGGGCCTGTTTGGGTATTGTTGGCTGGGGGGATCGCATGGCTTGGCAACCTTATAAGCAACAGCGACACAGGGCCTCACCTGCTGGGCCATAAGATATTGGCGTCAAGCGCGCACCTCGTCAACATCGCGCTGATGTGGCGGGTGTCAGGACTCGTCGCGCATAGCAGATGGCCCCTGCCCGATTCGGACTTTATGTCAAATGCGATAGAACGGCAACACGGCGCTAAGTTAGTCGCCACACTAGTGTACGCATGGTGCCCTCTCGCTCTGATAGAGTTCGGCGGCAACGGGCACAATGATGTGCTGATGCTCACCGGCATTATGACTGCCCTATGGCTGCACCTGACAGGCCGCTGGCGGCTCGCCGCGGTTGCTTTTGCGCTGGCTGCGCTCGTAAAGGTGGCTGCTCTACTCCTATTGCCGGGCTACCTGTGGCTCCTTTTTTGGGACCCGCCCCTGGTCAGGGATCACAAGGCAAAGCGCAAATGGCAGGGGGCAGACATATATACAAAATCGAAAATCCTAAGTCGCCTCCCTACAGTGGCCCAGGCATTGCTCGCTGTGGCAGCAACCTGGACCGTTTTCTATCTACCATTTTGGGAAGGACCTGAGACACTGCACCCCCTGACAGGTGGGCCTGCATCAACGCTTTTCACAAACTCGCTGGCCGCGATGCTGCGATACAAAGGGGCGGAATGGCTCCATGCGCTCGCAACAGCATACGGGTGGGAGGCACTGACCAGGCAGAGCGTAGATGCGGTGCGCGGGTATCTTGAATGGCCTTTACGCCTACTAACATTAAGCGTGACCGTACTCGTTGCCCTCGCTGCAACATGGCGGGGGCGCACCTTCCCACGCATGGTGCAGGGGTGGGGCTGGATGCTTTTTGTCTACCTGACGCTTGGGGCGGTGTGGTTCTGGCCCTGGTACGTGTCGTGGTTGATCCTTCCTGTAACGCTCTTAGGCCGAGGACGGCTGTTCAACGCTGTACAGATCCTCTGTTTTACCAGCATGACCCTATATGCTATTTACCCCCAATTACCTTCTTATATGTTTGATTTGGTCTATTACCGGTCCTTGCTAGTTGTAGCGCCTGCACTGATATATGTCGGGGTATGCAGACGCTGGAAACGCCTAGAGTAGAGTGGGTATTGTTATGGAAACCCAAACCGCTTTAGGAGTAGAAGCCGTGTCCATCACCCTGAAAATTTGTTGGCGTGGCGTAGGGTATAGCAACCGGCGAATGTTTGGGTGCTGCCGTCAGTCTGTTTAGCGGTAATCGCCACAGGCACGTTGCTATATACATTACCTGCACCTGCGTCGCCGGTTTTTGCCTAGTACGGCCCGGCAGGGCCACACGCGGCCAGACATCGAAGATAGTAGCCAATACCTTCTTCCCTGATTGCCAGACCCACTAAAAATAGAAGCTCTTCAACAACTGTGGGCATAATCGTAGAGCCATGAGCTTTGGTGGTCAGTTTGGTAGTCAAACTTAACAAGAAAGCCCTGTCTCTATTGAAAACAGGGCTATTTCGTGCCTAAATTCTGGTGGGAAGTACTGGACTTGAACCAGTGACCCCTACGATGTCAACGTAGTGCTCTAGCCAACTGAGCTAACTCCCCTTAGCATCGTAATTATAGTTTACAGGCATTCGGCTGTCAAGAACTATCCAACTCTGTGTGGCCCCTGCTGAGGCGCAAGACTAATCGATGCGGCGCGCCCTGCGATTTCCGACCGTGACTAGCGTACATATCAGGCGGGGCACATACCTTGCATACAAAACTCCCCTAACCGACAAAGTGAGGTGCAGATATGGGATCAGGCGGACTTTTTGGACTACTCAAAGAAGCCTTCAAGGATTGGGGCGAAGACAAAGCCTCACGGCTTGGGGCTGCCCTGGCCTACTACACTATCTTCTCGATAGGCCCTCTCCTGGTGGTTGTGATCGCCATCGCCGGGTTTGTATTCGGTGAGGAAGCGGCAAGCGGGCAGATAGTCGGCACTATCGGAGGCGTCGTGGGCGAAAGCGGCGCGCTTATGATCCAGGAGATGGTGACGAGTGCGAACAAGCCGGGCGCTGGCGCTATAGCCAGTATCATAGGCTTTGCTACCCTCCTCCTGGGCGCGGCAGGGCTGTTCGGCCAACTGAAAGACGCGCTCAATACTATATGGGAAGTGCAGCCAAAGCCGGGCCTCGGTATAATAGGCATGCTCAAGAAGAACGCGCTCTCTTTCGGCATGGTAGTCGGCACAGGCTTCATGTTGCTTGCATCGCTTGTCGTAAACGCTGCCCTCGCTGCCCTGGGCGATTTCCTGATCGATAAACTGCCCGGTGGGCCGCTCCTTTGGCAAATCGTCAACTATATGATCTCGCTTGCCGTAGTCACTCTCCTCTTTGCCCTCATCTTCAAGGTACTGCCTGATGTAAGTATCCCCTGGGGCATCGTGTGGGTGGGGGCTGCGGTAACGGCTTTGCTGTTCGTGGTAGGGCAGGTGGCGCTCGGCTTCTATTTCGGCATAAGCGATCCTGGCTCGGCGTTCGGGGCGGCTGGCTCACTGGTCCTCATCCTCGTTTGGATATATTATTCTGCCCAGATAC
>JBDSDS010000181.1:0-9363 GCA_039920445.1 Chloroflexia bacterium | reverse complement strand
CTCCCTCAGCTGCCGTTCAGCAGCGTCGCACACCAGCAGCAATGTCGGCCAGAGCATCGCGCTTGCGTCCTGCTTCTGCCAACACTCTGAGTATCGATGAAGAGATGTACTATGTGCGTAGCGACATACGCAGATTGATTATTCTGACGGCCATCTGTTTGGCAGTGTTGATTGCTCTTTCCTTCATTATCAGGTAACAGTTCGCACCCAGACACAAAAAGAGGCGTCCGCTCTGGACGCCTCTTTCTTATTGTGATCTGTTCGCTCGATTAGGACTCTTCTTCTTCTTCCTCGGCTTCGTCTTCGTTGAAGTCTGCTTCAACGTCGGATTCTTCCGCGTCTGTGTCAGCATCGTCA
Source organism: Chloroflexia bacterium (assembly GCA_039920445.1). GTDB lineage: Bacteria > Chloroflexota > Chloroflexia > QHBQ01 > JADMIH01 > JADMIH01. The sequence continues at coordinate 9,006 of JBDSDS010000181.1, read as the reverse complement.
GCATCATAATCGACCAGGGCATCGTCGTCATCCTCCATGCCGTAACGGAGCGCGCCCTCTCGCATATATGGTCGGTACGCGCCGGTGGGGAGCGTCTTAGGTGGGAAGGAGAGCTTTCCGCGTTGCGAAGGATGCTGGTAGGTCTCGCGTATAATGATCGACAGCGAGTTCTCGACAACGGCTGTGGCTGCGGCTGTGTAGCGATTGCCTCCGTCAGACAGGGTGATGATCCGCTTGGCAAGCCGTGGCTCGACGTTACCTAGAAGGCGACCAGTGTCATCGTAGACTTCAAGCGTATTACCGTTTATGCGTAACTCAACTCGGTCGCCCGCCGTTACCTGCAAGCGGACATCCTGCTTGCCGAGGTTGACCAGCGTCGTGAGGCCGGTCTTGCCGGTCTCTTCGATAAAAATGTTCGGTTGTATGGACTCGCCATCCGATGCCGTCTTTGCCTTCTTCGGAGGAGTCGATTTGGAGGGTGCTGGAGCCTTGGCCGCCAAATGCACCAGACGCTCCACGTTCTTCTTGGCGATGACGTTGTTCGGGTCGAGATCGATGGCTTTCTGGTAGGTCGCCAGCGCGTCTCGGTAGCGTCCCATTTCCATGAGCGCCTTGCCAAGACGGTTGTAGGCATCGGCGTCGCTGGGGTAAAGCTCGATTATTTTGCGATTGACGTCAGCCGCTTCCGGCCAACGGTTTTGCATAGCCAATTCTATGGCTCGCTCTGGGAGCAACCTCTTCAGTCTTGCTCTTTCGTCTGCTTGATTAGTTATCATATTATTTGCCTCTCTTTCCACGAGGTGCGCCCTCTATGTTACCCTAAACTTATATTATCGCCTCTAATTCTTACGTTTTCACTATTGTTGTTAACGATTTTATTCTGTTAGTAATAGATAACGTATGAATACGCCGGATGGTTCAAAAGGTCAATGCCATAATCCACATATTTTTGCACACTAACGCTGTCGAGGAACCAGTTAGACAGGGATGGGGTAGCGTCACTCGGCTCTGCAGACCGTGTTGTAGTTATACATACGATCCTGGATACATTTGGGTTCGACTGATGTGGTAGATTCAGCGAAAGTTAACTAATCTTAATTATTGTTAACTTACACGGAGGGGAATGGGCGCGGCGGAGAGAGCAATTATAGGCCGCCGTGTTTTGTCGGCACGCGCAAGAGTCAGGGCAGTGGGGGCCGACTGAAGGACAGTAGTTATCTTGCCCTGAAGTGACCAGGGGCCAATTGTGGTTATACGCGCAGTGACCAGTTGTCCTGTGCGGTCATCCTGTTCGGAGGCGTCACCGAGGAAAACGATCTTGTTGCCGCGCGTTCGACCCATCCATCTACCGCGCTCGTTCCCCTCTATGAGGATCTCCAATTCCTCATCTACGTGCCGACTGTTGAGTTCACTCGCGACGCGCTCCTGAAGCGCTTCGACTGAGTGGAGCCTGATCATTTTCTCCTCATGCGGCACGTCATCGGACCAGGCTGCGGCCACCGTCCCTGGGCGTGGAGAGTATGCAGCGACATGCACCTTGTCGAACCTGATTTCTTCCAGGAGGTCCAGGGTATGCATAAACTGGTCGTGACTCTCACCGGGGAAGCCAACAATGATGTCGGTCGCAAGCGTGACGTTAGGGATCGTGTCGCGGATGCGCCTCACAAGGTCGCGGTAGTAGCGAAGGGTATACCGCCGCTTCATACGCTTAATGATTTCGTCATCGCCAGCCTGCACGGGAAGGTTGATATGCTCCATTGCTTTCGGGAGGTCGGCAACGGCATCGATGAGGTGTTGCGCCATATCTTTAGGGTGGGATGTGAGGAAGCGGATTCGCCACAGGTCGTCTATATCATTCAGACGCCGCATCAGGGCCGCGAGGTCGGTAGGCTCAGGGATATCATGGCCGTACGTATCGACGTTCTGCCCCAGCAAGGTTACTTCTCGAACACCCAGGGTGGTCAAATACTCGATTTCAGCAGATATATCATTGATAGTGCGTGATCGCTCTTTCCCACGACGGAAGGGTACGATGCAGTAGGTGCAGGTCTTGTTACAGCCATATATTATAGGTATATAAGAGGCAATACCACCGGCCTGGGCGGTGGGCAGCAGCCCCTCGAGGGCGAGCGCCACGCCGTACTCGCCGAGGTCGGGCGCCGTCTTGTCAGGCAGCCCCACGAGGAAATCACTGATTGCCGAAGGCTGGAAGAACATGTCGACCATCGGGAAGCGTCGTCGTAGTGTGGTCTGGTCCTCCGTAACCATGCAGCCTGTTAGAGCAACAAATACGTCGGGGTTGCGCTTCTTGAGTTGCGCGACCTCACCCAATTTACCAACGATTCGGTCCTCCGCCGCCTGGCGCACGACGCATGAATTAAGCACCACCACATTGGCGGAGTCCAGTTCCGCAGCCTCGCCGTAGCCACGCTTACGCAAGGCTGCCGCGACGTAGTTGCTGTCGGCAACATTCATCTGGCACCCGACGGTCCAGATATAGTAACTCTTTTCTTTTGGCGTAATGTCAATCATGCCGTGGTCTCCCTCAATAGTCTATTATACCTAAAGGGAGGCACATCAACAAGCAATAGACATGACTGGAGCGGCGGAAAGACGCAGTACTGTACGGGCGGACCCGTGTGTCCGCCTTGTTTGCTGACCACGATCTTCACGGCTAACGAACAGGGCGGACACACGGGTCCGCCCCTACGTCTTTGGGTTTCGCCACCCCGGATGTTTGACGGTACTGCAAATGGATGTCGCACAGATAGGTGAAGGAAACGTAAGACCTCGGGACAGGAGTTATGGGTAGACCGCTTCCCCGTCCTGAGTGTCGAGATAGATTGCGTCCGTGGGGCACGATCTGGCCGCATCGAGTAAGGTTTCATCGTCCACACTAATCGGGTCGAGTAGATAGGCCACGTGCTCTTCATCAAGCTGGAAGACAGTAGGCGCAATCTGCACGCAGTTTCCCGCGCCGATGCACCTGCTCTGATCAATTGAGACTATATATGGCATAGGGCTTTGCTTTTCTGAGCACGTTCGTATCTAATGGCCCGTGTACTTGCCTAGCTCGTTGGGTGCGTATTCTCCTGGACCTTTCATGTTCTTCTGGCTGTCCATCACCTCGCCATATTTCTCAGCGACCTGCAGGGCCGCGACAAAGGCAGCCTCCAGTGCAGCCTCGTCACCGGCCTGTGCTATATGCAGTTCACGCATGGCAAAGAGGTTCGCGGGCGGACGCTTCAATTCGAGACCGGTTGCGGCGATTATCTCTGCTATCATCTTGTCCCCTTCGGGTGCAGAGTTGAAGGCGACTTCGAGGGCACCCCACGGTGCGCCCTGGTATAGTTTGGTGATCCTGATGTTCATAGTGCTCTAAACTCTCGCCGTCCCTATATCCCGAACGGATTCATCGGCTTTTCGCCCGTGTAAATTAGCACGCTCTTTAATTCCGTGTAGAGGTCGAGCGCATCCATGCTCAACTCACGTCCGAAGCCTGATTGCTTGTACCCGCCGAACGGCAAGCCTGGGAAGGCCGTGAAAGGAGTGTTAATTGTAACCACACCTGAGCGAATCTGCCCGGCCACGCGGTGCGCTCTGCCGACATCCCTTGTCCAGATGGTTCCCGCCAGCCCGTAAATGACATCATTGGCAAGCTGGACGGCCTCAGCCTCTGTGCTGAAGGGCATGATGGTCACTACTGGTCCGAATATCTCTTCCTGGGCTACCCTGGAGCTATTGGAGACTCCAGCGAGCACCGTCGGCAGGTAGAAGTTGCCCTTATCGAGATCGTTGCCCGGCTTAGAACCGCCCGCAAGAACCTCAGCGCCTTCTTCCTGACCTAACTTGACATAACCATCGACGCGCTCCAGGTGTTTTGCGGAGATGAGTGAGCCGACCTGGGTGGTCATATCCATCGGATCGCCCAACTTGAGCCTTTTGGTTTTTTCGACAAACTGCTCTACGAAGCGGTCGTATATGCTCTGCTGGACGAACAGCCGGGACCGAGCTTCGCACGACTGGCCCGCGCTATAGTAGATAGCGAACAATGAGCCGTTCACCGCGTGATCCAGGTCGGTGTCCTCGAAGACAAGGTTAGGCGATTTGCCGCCTAGTTCGAGCGTTACCCGCTTGAGAGTGCCTGCTGCCCTGCGCATGATGTCGCGGCCCGTTTCGGTCTCGCCGGTAAACGCTATCTTATCGATGCCTGGATGCTCGGAGAGATACACACCGATTTCTGAGCCTGGGCCTGGGAGGACGTTGACCACGCCTGCCGGGATTCCTGCTTCCAGGCAAATCTCGCCCAGGAGGAGGGCGGTCAATGGTGTCGCGCTCGCAGGCTTCAGGATGACGCAGTTCCCCGCAGCGAGCGCGGGCGCGACCTTCCAGGCCGCCATCATGATCGGGTAATTCCAGGGCACTATCTGGGCGCAAACGCCAACAGGCTCGCGCAATGTGTAATTGAGGAAGTTACCGGGGACCGGGATGGTGCTGCCCATGATCTTTGTGGCCGCGCCCGCGAAGAACTCGAAGTCTTCAATCGCCTGGCTCAACTCTGCCTTTGCCTGGGAGATCGCCTTGCCGCTGTTGGCTACTTCCAGGCGTGCGATCTCTTCGCTGCGCTCACGCATGATCTGCGCGACCTTATAAAGCATACTGGCCCGCCTCGTTGCGCCGAGCCTCCCCCACTTCCCGTTGAAAGCCTCTCTCGCCGCTACAACCGCAACGTCCACGTCTTCTTTACCTGCTTTTGCTACCGTTGCCAGGTGTTCGTTCGTCGCGGGGTTGATAACAGAAAAGGTCTCTCCGGATGCAGCATCGACTTGCTGGCCGTTTATTACCAATTTCCAGTCTGTTCGATCCATCAGCTCACTGGCAGGCTGCTGCGTTTGCGTATCCGCCATGTCTCCTCCCTTACCTCTTGGTGGTTCATACGCCGTCGGTGAATGAGGCGACGCCCGTCTTAAATATAACTTTAGTTGGCGCTAATCGCACCAGAAATTCGCCCGGAACGCTATTGCGCTTGCCGTATGCCTCGGCTAGGTCCTCACCCATATACCTGCCGCCTATGCGGGTTGCCCAGGTTAGTAGTTCGTCCGGTTCATCACTGAAATGGATCGTGCCCTCGATCAGGACGAATCCGAAAGGCGGCTGCTCGTCGTCGACACATAGGCAAACCCGTGGGTCACGCTGCATATTCAATGCCTTGATTGATCTCTTCCCCGTGTTGAAGACTATCTCGTTCCCATCGAGTTGGATCCAAATAGGGACGACGTGTGGTCGCCCATCCTCGCGCACGGTAGCCAGCTTGGCGGTGCGCGTGCCGGTCAGCAAGAAATCGCGCACTTCAGGTGATATGGTAACGTCAGGCATGCTTTTTATACTAGCTCGACAATTGTGGCAATGCCCTGGCCCACGCCTATGCACATGGTAGCTAAACCATAGCGGCTGTTCCGTCGGCGCATCTCATGCACGAGCGTTGTCATCAGGCGGCCCCCGCTGCTACCAAGCGCGTGACCTAATGCGATAGCCCCACCGTTGACGTTGACCTTCGCCGGGTCCAACTTTAGCTCACGTATACAAGCAAGTGACTGTGACGCGAAAGCCTCATTCAACTCTATCAAGTCCAGGTCGTCAATAGTTAGTCCCGCGCGCTCAAGGGCCTTCCTTGTTGCGGGTACAGGACCGACCCCCATGCAATCGGGATCAACCCCGGCGACGGCAGACGTTATAATGCGGGCCATACACGTCAAGCCCATCTCTTCGGCGGCCTGAGCGCTCGTGATCAGGAGAGCCGATGCGCCATCGTTTATGCCTGAAGAGTTACCTGCTGTTACAGAACCGCCTTTGCGGAAAGCTGCGCCTAACCTAGCGAGCTTCTCCATACTTGAGTCGGACCTGGGGTGTTCATCGGTAGTAATAACAATCGGGTCGCCCTTGCGCTGAGGGATGGTTACAGGCACAATCTCGTCATCGAATCGGCCCGAGGATATGGCTTCGGCGGTGCGTCTCTGGCTTTCGGTAGCAAAGGCGTCCTGGTCTTCGCGGGACACCTTCCACCGCTCGGCGACGTTTTCCGCCGTCTCTCCCATGCTGAATGGATAATACATCTCGGCGAGCTTCGGATTGGTAAAACGCCAGCCGATAGTAGTGTCGAAAAGCTGCTGCTCGCCCCGAGGCCAGGCATCGGAGGGCTTTGCCATCACGAAAGGCGCACGGGTCATGCTCTCAACTCCTCCCGCGATGAAAACGTCACCTTCACCTGTTCGCACGGCCCTTGCCGCATCGTTAATAGCCTGCAAACCGGAGCCGCAGAGCCTGTTTACCGTTCCGCCACCAACTTCGACCGGCAAGCCTGCGAGCAGCACAGCCATGCGCGCCACGTTACGGTTATCCTCCCCGGCCTGGTTAGCGCAGCCGAGGATTACGTCTTCGATACGCTTGGGATCTACGCCCGTCCTCTCAACGAGGGCCGCAATAGCGAGCGCGGCCAAATCGTCGGGACGTATATCTTTGAGCGCGCCTGCATAACGACCAACAGGGGTGCGTATGGCATCTATAATGAAGGCTTCAGTGACCATTCGGGAATTTTGAATTATGAATTTTGAATTTTGAATTATTGACCTGCTTTGGGAAGTAGTTGCCCGTCGAGAATTATGAATTTTGTATTAGTTAGGTATTCAATCAATTCATAATTCAAAATTAATTATACCATACCCTTCTCGCCTGGGGAGTGAAAACCTTCGCCCACCGCGTCGCCTGTAATGCCCGCCTCGACGAGCCTTCTGAGGACCGGGGCAGGTCTGTACCGTTCTTCGCCTTGCTTTGCTTGTAAGCTCCGCAACACTTCAAGTACGACTTCCAGCCCAACCTCGTCCGCCCAGCGCAACGGTCCTTTCGGGTAGTTCGTGCCAAGCTTCATTGCTCTATCAATATCGCGGACCGAGGCAACTCCTTCACCGACGGCGAATGCGGCTTCATTCATTATCATAGCCAGTATGCGAGTCACTATCTCGGCGTGCGCTTCCAATTCTGGTACTTGTTCTATACCGGCTTTTTCGAGGAATGTAGAGAGCAACACTGGTGTGAGAAACGAAGTGCTGCCGTGGTGCTGAAACGTGGAAAACATCGGCGTAAGAGGATCGAGCCGTTTCTTCCCAGCGTAGCGATAGAAGCCACTCCCTGACTTCTGTCCCAGAGTGCCTGCCTCCACCATACGCTGTTGGATAGGGTGGGGCCGATAGCGTGGTTCACCGAAGAACGCTTCAAAAACAGAATGGGTAACTGCAAAATTGATGTCGATGCCGATGAAGTCCATCAACTCGAATGGCCCCATGCGAAATCCCGCGCCCCTCATTGCTTCATCAACCTGAAGGACAGTCGCCGTCCCTTCGCCTACGATCTTGAGGGCTTCCCCATAGAAAGGCCGCGCTACCCGGTTGACGATAAAGCCCGGCATATCGGCGACTATTACCGGCAATTTGCCGAGGTCGCGCGCCAGCTTGGCGACTGTCTGGACTACATCGGGCGATGTGCGGCTGCCTGCCACTACCTCAACAAGGGCCATCGCTGGGGCGGGGTTGAAAAAGTGCATCCCGGCTACGCATTCAGGTCGCTTGGCGGCAGATGCGATAGACGTAACAGACAGCGAAGAAGTATTGGTCAGGAGCAACGTTTCGGCGGACGCCTTTTCGCTGAGGGAACTGAAGATTTCACGCTTGAGGTCCAGGTCCTCAGGTGCGGCTTCGATAATGAAATCAGCGTCTGCTGCTTCATCGCGCTTTGTTGTAGCACGCAATCTGGACGCAGCGGCATCCATCTCTTCAGACGAGAGCTTGCCTTTATCGACGCGGCCTTGCAGCGATTTCTTGATGTTGCCGAGGCCGCGCTGCACGAACTCATCTTTGACATCGTACAAGAGGACGTCGAAGCCGTTTTGCGCCGCCAATTGGGCGATGCCTGCACCCATCGTGCCTGCGCCCAGCACCGCTATCTTCTGCGCCATTCTTACCTCCTCGTGAACCTATGTCTACCTGTTAACGTCCTGTAAAGTTGGCAGGGCGTTTCTCAGCAAAGGCCGTTATGCCTTCTTTGTGATCGGCGGAGGCTCCCGCGCTTTCTTGCGCGAATACCTCGTACTCAAGCGCCTGGTCCAGGTCCATTGTCAAAGCACGGTTGATTGAGCGTTTAGCCAGCCCTATGGCCTTCGTCGGGCCTTTGGCGAGCCTGAGCGCTAGTTCTTTGGTCGCGGCCTCAAGCTCTTCCGCAGGCACTACTTTATTGACCAGGCCGATACGCAACGCTTCCTCCGCTCCTACCTCGTCGCCCAGGAAGGACATCTCCAGTGCCTTGCCCAGCCCCACCAGGCGCGGCAACAGGAACGACGACCCCGAATCGGGCACCAGCCCTACCCTGACGAACACTTCAATGAGGCGTGCCTTCTCAGAGGCTATCCGTAGATCGCAGGCGAGCGCCAGGGAACAGCCTGCCCCAGCCGCGACTCCGTTCAACGCACCTATCACTGGCTTTTCGATGTTTCTCATCTTCAGGATGATCGGGTTATATCGCTGTTTGAGGGTCGAGCCGAAATCCGAGTTGCCTTCGGATTGCCGTGCCTTCAGGTCTTCGCCTGATGAAAAGGCACGCCCCGCGCCGGTGAGGACAATGCATCTCACTGCAGCATCGCGCTCGGCTTTCTTGAAGGCTTCCTGAAGCTCATCGGTCATTTGCCTGTTGATCGCGTTCAGCACATCCGGGCGGTTCAATGTGATCGTCAGCACTCCCTCATCCAGTGAGTAGAGAATGGCTTCGTATTCCATGCCTATTTCCCTTCGAATGTAGGTTTGCGCTTCTCGATAAAGGCGGCCATGCCTTCTTTCTGGTCATTAGTACCGAAGAGGAGGTAGAAGTTCCTGCGCTCCAGAGTGAGGCCTTCCTGGAGTGGCAGATCGAACGCTTTTAGCACGGCATCTTTTGCCATCTGAACAGATATAGGCGCTTTCT
>JBDSDS010000180.1:0-4277 GCA_039920445.1 Chloroflexia bacterium | reverse complement strand
TTCGATGGCGCGTACAGCAGCCGCAGAAAGAGGGCGATTCTACCCGCCGCTGCCGGAGGCATAATTGCCGGCTGGCTTTGGTTGACGCTCCCGCCCGTGCTTGTCTGGGCGCTTGTCTTCCGTAGCGATATGCTGATGATTGGCTTCACAGCCGCCGGATTGGTGTGTATCGCCGCCGGTACGAACAACATTAAGCAGGTGGTAGAGGAACCGCCAGGAAGAAAACGTTCACTCCTCACTCTTCACTCCTCAGTACTCGCCCTGGGCGCTTTCTTCTTCGCGCTGGCGTTTTTCACCAAGCAGACTGCGTTCGCCGGACCGCTGGCAGCGGGGGTCTATCTACTGCTTGGCGACTGGAAACTGGGCTTCAAGTGGTGCGCGTTGATGGCCGCCTTCGTGATTGTGCCCTTCGCTGCGTTCGACCTTGCGACCGGGCACTGGTTCTACCTGAAACTGGTAGACTACCACTCGCTGCCTGTCCGCTTCAGCATATTGACACGTCTGTTGCACACCTCTTTCTGGGATGACCAGTGGCCTCTTATCATGCTCGCGGCTTCCTATGCTTTGTACAGGCTATTCAAATGGCTCAAGGCGCGGGGCAAGCGGGAAGTTAGGCTGTCGCTTATCCCTATCTTCTTACTAGCTTCGTTTGCCGGCCTGCCAACAGGTGGGGTCGAAGGCGCGGACCACAACCATCTGCTGGTATCAGGGCTTGCCGTTTGCGCGGCGGTCGGTGCGTTGCTCGCCGGACTGATAGTGAAGATTGAGCAAGGCAGGTTGCGTGGCTGGAAAGAGATATGGCCCCTGCCTGCTGTGACGGCCCTCATTTGTGCCTACTTGCTATACACATCGGCCCCCTCGTCTGCCTACGATGTAAACCTGGAGGTGCCAACACCCGAGTACCAGGAGCAGATGCGCCTGATTATCGCTAACGTAAGCCAGCATCCGGCGCAGATTTTCTACTCAGATTCGGCGGGCATCCTGGCGCTGGCAGGGAAGCAGACGCCGTACGATGACCCCTTCACAATGAACATCCTCGCACAACAGGGCCGCTGGGACGAAGCCGGGCTTCGCAATATGCTGCGCGAAGGGAGATTCGGGCTGCTGGTACTCTCTTGTGATGTAATAAATACATCAAGAACGTGCCAATTCACACCAGGTGTGCTCGACGCCATACGCGACGGTTACAAGGTCGTATTCAAGGATATACTCTTTACTTACGCACCGAAATAGACAGCAAAAGACCGGCGAAGTTAGCATCAAACGTTAAAGATGATAATGGCTACCTTCGTCTTCCGTCTTTGGTCCTTCCTCCCAACTATTGTATTACGCTTTCCCTAGTGCTATACTAGGAGCATGTTCACCTCCTACAATCTAGTGATAGGGCTTTTTTGCGTATGCAATTTCTAATTCAAGGAGTAGAATGATGAGCAACAGCGATCCGAACCAACCGTCTATGGAGCAGCCTGCAAGCGAGCAGGTCTTATGCCCGAACTGCAACGGTGGGAACCCACCCGGCGCCGCTAACTGCACGTGGTGCGGAAAGCCAATGGATGTATCTGATACAACGGAGGCTCCTCCTGGTGCAGCGACGGCTGCCGCAATCTACACTCCTGCTCCCTCAGCCACGCAGCAGCAAGGGTACCAGTCTGAGTCGCAACCCTACCAACCGCAGGCCACCGGCTATACACAACCCACCCAGGAAACACAGCCTGCCCAACCAGGGTATACAGACGCGCCCCAGTACCCACAACCTGCTCCGGTCGTAACCGCTCCGCCCCCCGCTAAATCAGGTTCCGGCCGAAAAATAGCACTTATCGTCGGTGGCGTGCTGTTAGGCCTGCTGCTCCTGTGCGGCATTTTGTTCGGGTCATTGTTCGCAGGCGTGATGGGTCTCACTCAGCCCGCAGTCGATGCCGGCGAAAAATTCATGGCGGCTCTGCGTGACGGCAACTACGACCGTGCTTTTGAATTAAGCACTCCCTCTCTCCAACAAGAGGTAGGCGACGCACAGATGTTAAGAGATGCGCTGGAAAGTAAACAACCAACAAAGTGGAGTTTTACTTCTCGCAACATCCAGAACGACATCGCCACACTGGGAGGCACTACCACATACGCAAACAACGAGCCGGGACAGGTCGAGATGGAGTTGAGGAAGGTCGGCAACGACTGGATGGTCTCGTTCATCAACTTGAAGTAGAACGTGGTCGCTCAAGGTTCAAGGTTTGAACGCTATATGACTTTGAACCTTCAACGCTCACTTGCCCCAGGCTGGCAAACGGGCATCTTTCACCAGTGGCGTCACTTTGTGGTCGCCTCCGGTGGCATCTATGGCTGCTATGGAGAGGCCGGTGGGGACCCAGCGTGGGCCAAGAGGACTCGCTTCAAGGTAGCCTGTCTCGACCACCAATTTGTCGCCGCTCGGCGACCAGGAGGGGTTGTTCGTAAGGCTCGGTAAAGGCTGAAGTTCGCGTGCCCCTCGCCTGCGGATAGAAACGCGTGGTTCGCCCTGGATCGACCGGCTGCGGTAGGCTATCATGTCGCTATCTGTCCCGACCGAAGCAGGCGACCAGTGCGGACCCGGCCCCTGCCCATACTCACTCAGACCTGTACCAACCGGCTGTTGCTCGGTGCGGAACGGGGTTGCCTTTACCGAGCGCACGTCGAATATACCCAGCGCGCCGTTTACCGTCTCGGTATGCACCAGTGTGCGGCTGTCTGGCGACCAGTCCGGCTCGCCACCTGCCACCTCTATGACGTCGCCTTCGTTGCGGCCTTCCTCCCCTGTTGCGATAGGCCATCTCAGGATTTGCATCGGGTTGTTGACACCTGATACAACCACCCAGTAACCATCGAGCGACCACTGCACAACACGCTCATAGGATGCGCCACGTGGCACCGCGCCATATGCCGTGCTGTTTATTTCCTTAGGAGAACCTCCAACTGCTGGGACGTACCACGATTTTTCTCCTCCAACTAAAGTGGGGTCCAAAGTAATAAAACCTATGGAGGAGCTGTCCGGTGTCCAACCAATACGCTGGCGGTCGGCCAGTTGGCCTGAGTAAAGCTTGCGGGCTTCACCTCCACTCGATGCGACTACATAAAGATCGCTATTCGAGAGCCAGGCGACCATGCTACCGTCTGGAGAGGGCGCGGGTAAGGATGTTACAGGCAGGTTGGTAAGCTGCTTCTCACCTGAGCCGTCGGGCTGAATAGTCCACAAGCCGGAGGGGCGAACGAAATAGATAGTGCCCGGTGGAACAGCTAATGGCGTGAACTCACGCTCCTGCTCGATGCGGACGGGTGTACCTGGGACAGCATTGGCGCTTTCAGGGTTCTGCGAGCCTGCGGTGGCGGTAGGCAACTCGGGAGGAGGTTTGGGCACATCGCAGCCCACGAGTAAGAAGCCGGATAAGAACAAAATCAGGGCAAGACCAAAAAAGCGGCGCATAATTGAGTATAGCACAGGATACGTCTCCTCTTTAAGGAGCAGCAAGGTTAATAGATGATGGCCAGGGATCAGGGATCAGGGACCGGTTATTACATCTCACGTTTCACGTTTCCACACAACTAATAGAGGGACATCCATTGTCTATAGCACGGTAATTCACACGTGAATCGGGTATAATGAGGTGTGAGATTCAGCCTTGTATAGGCGCGAGAGAAGTGAGTGAATGACGAACGCTAGAGAGCATTTATATAAGTCCGAGGCGGTGGTTATCAAGAGGTCTGACCTGGGCGAGGCGGATAAGATACTGACCATTTTCACGCCTCACTTCGGGAAGCTGAGGGTGGTTGCCAAGGGAGTGCGAAAGATCACGAGCCGTCTGGCGGGCCATGTTGAGCTATTCACGCGGAACCAGATGCTGCTCGCAAAGGCGCGTAACCTCGATATAGTTACGCAGAGCGAGACTGTAGACGCTTATCGCCCTTTGCACGAGGATCTCTCACGTATCGCCCACGCTTCTTATGCAGCTGAGTTGCTTGATGCCCTCACGCCTGATGCGCTTGAGAACTACCCGGTCTATAAGCTGATGGCGGAAACACTGCGTCTCCTTTCGGAGGATGCCGATGTAGATCGCGTACTGCGCTGGTTCGAGCTTCAACTTCTCGGCTATGTGGGATATGCGCCTGAGCTTAGCAAGTGCGTGGAATGCCGCAACGATCTGACACCTACCGTCAACGGATTCAGCGCGAGCCTGGGCGGGGCGGTATGCACTGCGTGCCGTCGGGCGGGAGTCGGACGCGACCTTTCAGTGAACGCGCTCAAAATGCTG
>JBDSDS010000179.1:0-5146 GCA_039920445.1 Chloroflexia bacterium | reverse complement strand
CGAGTCGTTTCAAATTCACACGATAAAGTCTTCCATTTACTACAATCGAGTATACTTTATTATCCCACAGCATGAATATATAGGTTCGCGGCTCACTAATTGCTTATCCTACTAACACCAGTACTGTGACGTTGGGTGCGGTTTGCGTTACAATACGTAAGATCTGTCGTTCTATAATTAAGGCGTTACCCGACAAAACATTCTACATACGCCTGGAGAGCAAGCCTTTTTCTATGAATTCCGGTTCCGATAATTCCACACCCATGATCGAAGGTGGCCGCCTGCTCGCCGACCGCTACCGCTTGCTCGAAAAGATAGGCGAAGGCGGGGCCGCTGAGGTGTTCCGCGCAAAGGATCAGCGCCTCGACCGCATCGTGGCGGTCAAACTCCTGCGCCCTCAGTACACTTACGACCAGTCGTCCCGCACGAGGTTCATCGCCGAGGCCAAATCGTCTGCCTCCCTCTCCCACGCCAACATCGTCGATATTTACGATTTCGGCGAAGGCCCCGACGGCTCGATGTTTATAGCCATGCAGTACATCGAGGGCCAGGACCTCAAAGAGATACTCCAGAAGCGCGGTCGCCTTACCGCCGCCGAAACGATAGGCATCACCAGGCAGGCGTGTTATGCCCTCTCGGTCGCCCACGCCGCAAACATGGTCCACCGTGACGTCAAGCCACAGAACATCATGATCGACCGCAACGGCAACGCCCACCTGACCGACTTCGGTATCGTCAAGGCGCTATCCGGCCCCGCGCTCACCCAGTCGGGCATGACGTTCGGCACTGCGGCTTACATGTCGCCTGAGCAGGCAACGGGCGCGCCTGTCGGCCCAACCGCCGACATTTATTCGCTCGGCTGCGTGATGTACGAAACGCTCTCCGGCACCCCGCCCCTCATGGGCGAGAACCCCGCCGTGGTCGCCTACAAGCAGGTGTGGGAGCAGCCGCGCCCCCTCCACGAGCTAGTGCCGGAGGTGCTTCCATCGCTCGAAGCAGTGGTGATGCGCTGCCTCAACAAAGACCCCGCACGTCGCTACCCCTCCACTCAGGCCCTCGCCGCCGACCTCGATTCTCTCAGCGCGTCGTTCAACCAACCGACGCAGGCGGTCTCCCTTGGCGCGGCGGCAGCATCAGGTAGCATGGTCGGCACATGGAGGCCCGCCGACTCCCGTCCGCTCGCCCAGTTGAGCCAGGCCGTGCCGATGCCCCAGGATGCCACGCTCGCCAACCCGCCACCGGCCCAGCCTGTGGTCCCCTACAACGGCGCGACAGTAACTCCGGTGCCCCGCGCCCGCGCCAACACCGGACCATATGCTCCCTACACCCAGCCGCCCACACCAATCGCGGCGGGCGCACGAGTAGCCGAAGTGAAAACCAGGCGGGGCATACCCTGGCTGCCTGCGTTGCTGGTGGCGCTACTGGGACTGGGGCTTTGCGGCTTCGCGGCCTGGCAGGGCCGTGGTCTTCTGGGCGTCGCCGGTGGGGATGCAACACCCACACCCACCGTCGAAGTGCCTCCTACCACCCAACCGACAGCGCAGCCAACCAATGTACCACCTACAGCCACCTTAGCCCCCATCGTGATAGGATCGCCCTCGCCTCCTGTCGTAGACCCTCCCGCTACGGATACACCCTTGCCACCTACCGAAACGCCGACCCCGCCGCCTCCCGCGCCCACGGATACTCCCTCACCAATCGACACGCCCGCGCCTGAACCTATCTTTACTCCCATTCCCCCTGAGGTGGCGCCAACCGATACGCCTGTGCCTCCTGAGCCGACCCTACCACCTCCTCCGCCCGATGAAGACGACGAAGGCGCCGTCACCCTTGAAGCCTCGGCCTTTCGAGGAGGATTCACCGGGACTTATCATGGGGAGAGCGCAACCTGGGTTTACGGCCAGGGCACGAATAATAACACGATGAGCGCCCGCTTCAACGCGCAGGGCCGTCCGGGCGCGGGCAGGCTCACCATACGGGGCGTCGACTCGGAAGGTGAGGCAAAGATGCCAATCCTGATCGCCGTGAACGACGTTGTGATCTTCCAGGGACCGAACCCTCTGCCCAACGACTTCTCCAACGCAGGAAAAGGCCCTGGAAACTGGGGCCTCTTCACCTGGGACATACCCGACGGTGCGCTCAAGAAGAGCAATAACACGCTCACGATAAGCAATCTCTCATCGAGCGGCTGTACCAATTGCCCGGCCTTCTTCATGCTCGACTACGCCAACCTGACCTGGTAAAAGGCTTGACAGAGGCCACAAGCCTTCAGCAATTATGAATTATGAATTATGAATTAGCACGGAAGTTGTCGAGCCATGATTTATAGAAGCCGACCCATCGTTTATAATTCAAAACTCAAAACTCCTAATTCCGTCCAGGCCGCTTACCCACCGATGAGCATCTGGCGCAGCGGCTCTTCACTCTCTTTGCTGGAGAGGGCGATTACTTCGTCCTTGGATTGAAGCACAGTGTCGCCTCGCGGGATGATGAGGGCGCCGTTTCGCAGCACCGCCGAAAGGACCACGTTCGGCGGAAACTCTACCTCGCTTAAGGACTTACCTACGACTGTCGCTCCCAATTCGACCGTGCCCTCGACCAAAGCGAGTTGGGCGTGCTTGAGGGTCATCAGGTGGACCAGGCCGCGCTCCGGGATCTCCTGCTCGATTATGCTCAGGATGAGGTTAGTAGACGAAATCGTAACGTCTATGCCCAACTTCTTGAATATCTCTTCGTTCTTTGGGTTGTTCACACGGGCAATCGTGCGCCTGACGTTGAACATCTTCTTGGCCGTCTGGCAGATAACAAGGTTGTCTTCATCATCTCCCGTGACAGCCACCACCACATCCGCCCGCCCTGCTCCGGCTTCCCTTAGCGTGGACGACTCCGCGCCGTCACCTTGCAGAACCACCGCTCCAAACTTCTCGTGGTAGGTAGCAACCTTTCTGGCGCTCTTCTCGATGAGCAACACCTCGTACCCCTCGTTTACCAGGGTCTTCGTAAGGTAATAGCCAACCTTGCCCCCACCCACTATTATCATGTACATGATATTGAGACTCCTTTGTGCAGGTTACGAGTTGTTAGTTGTTAGTTTTCGGCTTCAAGCTAACCAACAACCAACAACCAACAACTAATAACTAATAACTACGTTCAGTGGCGGAAGAAACCGCGCTTGCTTTTGCCGTCTTGCTGCTCTTGATGGGGAGGAGTAGATACTTCATGAGCCTGTCCTGGGCTTGATGTGAGGGGTGGTGCAAAGCCTGTAGGCAGTTGCGTCTCGCTCAGGTCCGGGATACGAGCAGGGGCGGAAAGTGGGCCTGTCTCTTGGATAGGGGCGTTATGCGGGTAAAAAGGTAATACTTCCACTCCGTCCGGCGCGTTCAGAATCTCCCTCGCGGTGGTCGAGATAAGGGTGGTTGGGCAGACCGTCTCCAGCCCAAGCTGGTGGTAGAGACTCTCACGCCCCGGATCGTAGATGCGGGCGAGCACTTTCTTGGTGCCGAATATCTCCTTGGCTACCTCACACGCCATAATGTTGGTGTTGTCGAAGTTGGTCACGGCGGCGAAGGCGTCAGCGTTCTCGATGCCTGCGGCTTTCAGCACATCGACGTCTATACCCGTGCCGAGGGTGGTTTGGCCGTTGAAGCCTTCGTACAGGCGGCTGAAGGAAATAGGGTCGGCGTCGATGATACTGACCTTATGCCCGTCCTCTTCCATAAGCTGTGCCAATCGAGCGCCCACCCGCCCGCAACCGAGGATGACTATTTTCATGCTTACCTCTCTTTATATAGTTGTTAGTTGTTAGTTAACTTGAAGCCGAGAACCAACAACTAACAACTAACAACCAACAACTCAGTCGCTGCTCATAGGTGCTCGGCAGACCCAGACACGGCATGATGCGTTCTTGAGCACATACGGTATCGTGCGGCCCAGGTCTACCTCGCCAAGTTTCTTCATATAGTCGGTCGCCATTACTATAAGCTCGGAGGCGCTTTCCCTCGATATATCGACAATGGCGGCCCCCGCGTTTCGGGCGTTGATGATTGACACATCGACCTGGAGACCGAGGTCGCGCACGGCTGCTTCAGCGTTATCGAGCGCTTTCGTGCCCTTCTCCGCTGCTTCGTCCATCTCGGTGTTGAGCGCGAGGGCGTGGGGGACTTCCACAACGTACACGACCTGGATAAGTACGTTGCGCCCTTTGCCCATCTTTGCCAGCGCATACGTGGAAGCCAACTTCATTGCCTCTTCGTCTGCCACCGAGCCTTTTACTGGTACCAGGATACGCTTGATAGGCGTTTCCTCATGATTACGGTTAAAGATGTTACGTGCCACTTTGTTATCTACTCTCTTTTCTTCTCATGAGCGGGGCTATCTCTATATTTCGTACTCTGCCCGCGCTCTTAACTACACATACGTAAGGGATATACGCAAGACATCTACTTACGTGACAGGGCAAGATAGATGCCGCGCCTGGGTGCGAACGGGCATAGCGATACCGCACGCGTTCTGTCTGGTGCGTGAGGGAAGTCCTCTGGTAAGTAAAGTAGGGAGTAAGGTTACCTGTAGCGTAACCAGGGTGGCGACGTTGCCACGGAGATTCGCGCCTTGCTCGATGCTGTCAGCAGTAAGTCTCATATTTAGGGGCTGCTGTGTTACTGTCCCAACAGTAGGCGACGCTTGGTATGGCCCATGTGGACCGCTGTCGCACGCTCCGTGCCCCTTAGTTTTCTTCCCAAAAAGTGACCTCTCGCTGCCTGTCCACGAGAGGGCGATCCGCTCGCCTGTGCCACAGTTAGGTACTAATTATATCACTCATAAGGGCAATTAGCAATTGCAAGCACATAGCCATATGTGTACAGACATAGAGTGAAGACGCTCGTGGGTGTTCTGTTTGTATGGTGTGAGAGTGGGCAGGCTTGTCTCAGAGGCCGGGGAGATGCTCTCCGAGGGCCATGAGGTCGGCGAAGTCTGAGGGCTGGAGCTTTTCGTATTTCTTTTGGGAGACTTTGATATAGTGCCAGGGCGTGCCTGTGAGGGCGGTGGCGTTCTCGCACCATAGCTGGGCGGCGCGGTCTTTGTACGGGACCTCCACGGTTTCCGCGCCTTTGGTCTCGATGAGCCAGCGCTCGCCGTTATCGAGGCG
>JBDSDS010000178.1:0-6472 GCA_039920445.1 Chloroflexia bacterium | reverse complement strand
GCGCTATCTCTATACGGCAGCTTGTGGTCAACTCGCTGCGTATGAGGCCGGAGCGCATAGTGGTTGGCGAAGTCAGGTCGGGTGAGGCGCTCGACATGCTCCAGGCGATGAACACGGGGCACGACGGCTCCCTCACCACCCTCCACTCCAACACCCCGCGCGATGCGTTGTCTCGACTGGAAACGATGGTCCTCATGTCGGGCATGGACCTGCCGATCCGCGTCATACGCGAGCAGGTCGCCTCGGCGGTCGACCTGGTAATACAGCAATCGCGCGTACGAGACGGCTCGCGCAAAGTGACTTATATCACCGAAGTGCAAGGCATGGAAGGCGACACAATCGTGCTGCAAGATATCTTTCGCTTCCGCGATCTGGGGTCTGATGCCGAGGGTAAGATGATGGGTAATCTTCAACCGACCGGCCTTTCTCCCAAGTTTATAGAGCGCCTGAAAATAGCGGGGCAGAAGGTAGATATGGCTTTGTTCGCCCAACACTAAAGCAGGGCGGACATATTGGCCCCCGCTCACCGAGTGGTATCAGTATCAGATCGTCCAAGTAGCCAAGTACAGGCACAAAATCAGGGATGAGGTCGAGCGGGCTGAAAGCATACCCAACCACACAAGCAGCCAGCACTCTTGCATACCAGGGAACGCGCGGGTCACGGTATGCAAGGTAGAGGGCGTAAGTCTCAACTCTAATTTGGCGGGCGCGCCGCTTCCAGATAGTGATCATGTTTGTCCACATCTGGGATTCCTATATATATCGAAAGGGTAATACGGTGGGCATCTCCCTACTATATTACCCTTTATGTGACTTATGTGATAAGTAAGCCGTCCCGTCTCGATCTGTTAGGAATTCTGGGCTAGCTGTACGTCTCGATCCACGCCAGCATACGCCGCCATGCATCTGTTGAAGCGTCAGCGTACTCAGTTGCCTTGCGGTCGAAGAAGCTGTGTGGCGCATCTGGGTAGATTACTATCTCGTGCGGCACACCTGCCTGGTCTAACCGCGAATCAAGCTCTTCAACCTGGGCTGCCGGTATTCCAGGGTCAGCTCCTCCAAAAAGGCCAAGCGCCTGATATTTCACTTCTGTTGCCTTGTCGAGCGCCGTTCCATAACCTCCAAAGTCACGCGACATACCTGCATAGAAGGCAATTACCCCGGCCAGATCGAAATCTTGCGTGGCGCTCAACATCGACAGACTGCCCCCCATACAGAAGCCGACGACAAATACCGGCTGAATAACGCCTTTATCCTGCCTCAGATAATCGAGAGCAGCCTGCGCGTCGAGGAAGAAGGTTGTTATGGTCAATTGCTGGACATGGGGCATAAACTCAAACGAATCGTCACGCGCAGTGACCCCGGCGGTGCGTCCGAAATAGTCAAGAGCCAGTGCGCGCACCCCCATCTCGGCGAAACGTAACGCAAGGTCTTTATAGAACCCATGCAGGCCGCGCACATCCGGATAGATGATAATCTGGGGACTGGTTGGCGTACTCGGCTCGGCCACAAAAGCAGCAAATCGGTTGCCGTCGGAGGCAGTCAGCACCAGGTCCTTTACGTGCGCCTCCCCAACGGGTAGAGGTGGCGCTGGGGGTCTATCCTTGTCCTCGTAGCACATGCGTATATATCTCCTCTGTAGCCTGGCGCCAACAGACCTATTCGCTGAGACCGCCAAGGTCATCTATTACTTCTATAATCGTCGGCAGGCAATAATCGTTGAGCTGCTCGCGTACCTGTATTGTGTTACAGCGAAGTAACCTCCACCCCTGGGTTTGCAGAGCATTATCCCGCCTGTTATCTGCGGCAATGCGCTTCGGATCAGAATGCCAATGGTCGCCGTCCGTTTCCACGTTGAGCTTGCCCTCAGCGCAGTAAAGCGTGAAATCGAGCGCGCATTGCTGACGCTTAAGCCTGATAAACTCCTGCCGTTCCGCGCTGATATGCCTTCGCTTCAGTTCAGCCCATAGGTTGTCTTCCAGGGGGCTTTCGTCCCACAGGTCGTTTACCTCTTCTGCTGACCGGAACTTGTGCCATGTCGTTGGAATAAACGTGATACGCCGTAGGCGCAGGCTCTTTATGGGACAACCGAGAACTTGCAGCGGGCTTAGAAGCAGCTTGTAATAAAGATCATCCGATTTCTTGTCGTTATCTTCCTCAGGGAAGAGGTCTCGTCTCTTCATTACGTGGATTTCGTGTACGTGTGCGTAATATCTGACCGAATACGCCTCATCGCCAAAGACGCGGGTCTGGTAAAACGCAAGCCAACGCGGGGGCCAGTGATGCCTGCCCCACTTGACGGCTTTGTCCACGGGAATCCTGTACCAGTGATCCTCACGGGCCAATTTCCAGTCCCGCGCGTTATTCATTACAGCCACCAGGACACTGTTTTCATCAGCCATAACGTGCCCCATCGAGATTTTGGGTTTTGGGTTTTGGATTACCTTAGCCTATTCGTAATTCGTAATTTTGTTGGGCTAGTCGTTCATCCTCGGGTCGAGGGCGTCGCGCAGGCCGTCACCGAGGAAGGTGAAGGCGAGGGTGAGGATAGCGATGCAGGCAGCGGGTATCCAGACAAGGTGAGGGGCAGCGTTGATATTTGAGTAGCCGTCCTGCACCATGCCGCCCCAGGTGGGACGTGGAGGGCGCACGCCGATGCCTATGTAGCTCAGGATCGCCTCGCTGATGATAAAGCCGGGAACGCCGAACGTCGCCGCTACAATAATGGGGGCGAGGCTGTTGGGGAGGACATGAGAGACCATGATACGGCGATTGGACATGCCGATAGCGCGCGCCGCCTCGATGAACTCCTTCTCCTTGAGCGAAAGCACCTGCCCACGTATGAGGCGTGCCATGCCGACCCAGCCTATGACCGACAGCGAAACAAAGATAAGCAGCAGCCCGTCCAGGATATTATAAAGCGCAGTCCCCCTTAGTGCGCTCAGCATGATAATGATAAAGAGCAGGTCGGGGAAAGCATAAACCACATCAGTAAAGCGCATCAGCAGCATATCGACCCGACCGCCCATGAAGCCTGCCGTCATACCTACAAGCAGTCCGATGGCAACCACAATAGCTACCGGGATGAAGCCGACCATCAGAGAAACCTGCGCCCCAAAGATGATACGGCTCAACACGTCGCGGCCACTCGGATCGGTACCGAGTATGAACTTGGAGTTGCCGCCTTCCTGCCAGAATGGAGGAAGGCGTGTGCCTCCACCCCCTGGATCGTTCTCACGACTCTGGTACTCTACAGGCGGGTGAAGCGGCAGAAAGGAGGCAAAAGCAGCCAGGAAGGCAATCAGCAGGATTACAATTGCACTCGCAACGGCCATCTTGTTCCGCATCAGGCGGCGCAAAGCGTCTCGCCATAGACTGCGCGGTTTCCTGGTATTCTCGAAGACTAACCCTTTTGGAGTGGCGGCTGGTGCAGTTACTGCCATATCTCTCTCCTTCGTCGGAATTACGAATTACAAATTAGAGGAAGATATTTAATTCGTAATTCGTAATTCGTAATTTACTTTGACACTTTGATGCGTGGGTCGAACAAGCCGTATGTTACGTCAATTATCAGGTTACCCAGGGCTATCATCAGGGCATAGAACAGGGTCGTGCCCATGATCATAGAATAGTCACGCTGCGTTATAGCTGACACGAAGAAACGCCCAACCCCCGGCACTGAGAAGACTTGCTCGATAACGAAAGACCCAGTGATAAGTCCGGCAGTGATAGGACCCAATACCGTCCAGACCGGTATCATGGCGTTCTTGAGCACATGCCGCACCACAACGACGTTTTCTCTGAGGCCCTTGGCGCGGGCGGTACGAACATAATCCTGCCGTAAGATTTCTAGTATGGAAGACCGGGTAAGCCTGGCTATATAAGCAGCAGGCCCGACCGCGAGTGCAATCGTCGGAAGCACCCATGCGCGAGGGTCGCGCCACGCTTCTTCTCCCTGGGCCGCAACGGGGAACAGGTCAAACCCCACGGCAAAGATGATGATAAGGTAAATGCCTAACACAAAGGAAGGCACGGCGCTGCCTATCGTCGAAATGAACAGTGCCAAATAATCTACCCAGGTATTTTGTCTCAGGGCAGCGATAACCCCCAGTGGCAGACCGACCAACAAGGCCAGGAATAAAGCCTGGACGCCGAGCCGTGCGCTGTACGGAATGCGGTCCGCTATAAGCTCACCGACATTTTTCCCCGGCTGGCTGTATGAAGGGCCGAGATCGCCTCGCACAGCACCCCACATATAGAGTAGATACTGTTCATGAATAGGCTTGTCGAGGTTGAACTGCTTATTAAGACGCGCAATGATATGCGCCGGAAGGGGCTTTTGGTCGGAGTCTCGGTCCCACGGGCCGCCGGGGGCCGTGTGCATCAAGCCAAAGGTCACAATCGAAACAACAAGCAACACAGGTATGAGCCACAGCACTCGTCGAATGATATAAGGCGTCATGGGCGATCCCCTCCTTCGGAGGAAGAATTATGAATTATGAGTTTTGAGTTTTGAATTATGAATTGATTATTTCCATGTAATTCATAATTCAGGTGGCAAACAGACCCCGCCTTTGGGGGGCAGGGCCTGTCTGTTGCTTACATCATCAGTCAATTGACTTTGAATTATGAGTTTTGAATAACTTTCGTCTAATTCATAATTCAAAACTCATAATTCATAATTCGACTAGGGGCCGACTTCGATGTTGACGATATTGGCGATACCTGGGACCACCTTATCCTGAGGAATGATATTCTCCTTCATCCCCTTGATATAAGGTTTGACCAGGTAAGGGTTCTTGTCCCATACCAGGAAGACTGCGGGAGCCTCGCGGACGAGAATCTCCTGAGCCTTGCTGTACATTTCGAGGCGCTTGGCCTGGTCAGGCTCGGCGTCCGCTTGTCGGGTCAGCGTGTCGAACTCGTCGTTCTTCCAGCCGACGTGGGTCACAGTTGATTCGCTGTGGAAGACCAGGGTGAGCCAGTTCTGCGGGTCCGGGTAGTCCTGGCACCAGCCGAGGAAGAATACCTGAGGCGTGGTGGCCGGGTCTTTCACGAGGCCCGTGTAAGACTTCGGCTCTACTGGGTCGAGCACCAAATCGATGCCGAGGTTCTTCTTGACCTGATTCTGTATCCATTCCATGCGCGTCTTGTTGCGCGGGCTGGAGGAATAGGTCAGCTTGATCTCGGGGAGGTTTACGTTTGCATCAGCAAGCGTCTTCTTGGCGGCTTCAGCATTGAAATCATACAGCTTTAGATCTGCATCATGGCCGGGGCGGTCGGGTGGGACGAAGCTGAGTGCGACATCTCCGAGGCCCTTCAGGACGCTATCGACATAGTCCTTGCGGTCGAACGCCTGAGCGAATGCCTGGCGGACCTTGACGTTATCGAACGGTGGCTTCTTCGTGTTGAAACCAAGATAGAAGTTGCAGGAGCCTGCTACTTCGATGTAATCCTTCTTCAGCTCAGTATCACCCTGGATAGTAGCAAGGTCTTCAGCAGCCACACTCACTATGTCAAGCTCGCCCTTCTTGTAAGCCTGGAACGAGACTGCGGAGTCGTTGATGTATACGCCGCGGATTTCATTGAGCTTGGGCTTGCCCTCACGGTAGTTCGGGTTGGACTCCATACGGAAGCCGGTTTCGCTATACTCCTTCAGGATGAAGGGGCCGTTGCCGACATAGTACTTGCCTGTGGAATCGGTGGTCCAATCTTCGCCGCCTGCCTCGATGAGATCCTGGCGACCAGGCCAACCGGTCCATAGGGTAAGAATATATGGGAAGTAAGCAGCCTTCTGCT
Source organism: Chloroflexia bacterium (assembly GCA_039920445.1). Taxonomy (GTDB): domain Bacteria; phylum Chloroflexota; class Chloroflexia; order QHBQ01; family JADMIH01; genus JADMIH01. Next base: position 673 of record JBDSDS010000178.1, on the reverse strand, counting down.
TGAGGGTGAACTCTATCTGCGTATCGCTGGTAGCCTTGACGCCGAGAGAACCCATCAGCTCATCGATCTTGGCTGTGTCGGTGACGGGGGTGGAGTCAAGCTCCTCTGCGCCTGCGATATCATACGCAACAAAGCTATACTGCTTGTTGGGGACACGCGGGTCGAAGAGGCGCTTCCAGGAGTACTCGAAGTTCTTAGCCGTAAGTGGCTGCCCGTCCGAGTACTTCAGGCCAGTGCGTACGATGCAGGTATACTTCAGGCCGTCCGCAGAGGCGGTGCAGCTTTCGGCGGCTGCGGGCACGGGGTTAAGATCTTTGTCAAGCTTCAAGAGGCCTTCAAAGATAAGCTCGGCGAAGCCGATTTCGCCAACGAAGCTAAACTGCTGAAGGTCGAGGTTTTCCGGCTGGGCGACCCAGTTGACGCGGAGCACGCCCGGTATAGCGCCTGTAGCGCCACCGCTACCCGTCGCGGTCGTCGCGGTCGGGTCAGTGGCGCTGCTGCCTGTGCCGGTAGTGGCAGTCGCATCCGTAGTACTGCCCGACCCGGTGGTCGCGGTTGGGTTGACAGTGGCTGTCTCGCCACCGCATGATGCGAGTACCATGCTGAAACTCGTCAGCAGGGCCAACACGCTTAACCTATACTTTGATGATTTCATAGAACGTATTTCCTCCTT
>JBDSDS010000177.1:0-14225 GCA_039920445.1 Chloroflexia bacterium | reverse complement strand
GCGGCTCCTTCAACAACCAGCGTACCGAGCGCCTCGAAATCGAGATCAGTCACGGCACGCCCGGAAATCTGCCTCTCAACGCTTGACACGCGGAACGGGATCGGCGCGACACCGGCACGCGCAACTCGCGCATTCTCAACACGTCCCCTATCTATATTGGCACTGAGAGCTACCCCGGCAAGTGCGAATGCCCAGGTCGCCCGCGCCATCACCTTTACATAGCTCGATCTGCGAATAGTCGAGGGTTGAGGCAACTTGATGCCGGTAATAAGCGCGCCTTCCGGTAGATTGGTATAGGTGCGACGGTCATCGGTTGGAAGGGCAAAGAAGTCAGCCACTGGCATTTCTATTTCGCCACCCGATGCCATGATCACGACAGAGGCGTCTAGCGCAAGCAGTGCAGCCCCCGGATCGGATGGATGGGCGCTGACGCACTTGCTCTCTGCCGGATCGGTCATGAAGATTGCATGGTTCTCGTTTTCACCGTCGCGCGCAAAGCAGATCTGCCCGCCCTTAATCCAACAGTCATGATGTCCACGATAGTACCAACATCTTGTCTGTTGCAAAAGGTTCCCGCCAATCGTACCCATGTTACGTAGCTGGGGAGTCGCCGCTAGTTTGCAAGCGTCGGCAAGCGCCCTGTACGAATCGAGCAGTTGAGGGTGGCTGGCTATAGCAGCAAGAGGCGCTAATGCTCCAATGAGCAGGCCACCATCTACCTCTTCGATGTCGGAACAATCTCGCCACCCGGAAATATCGATCAGCGCATCAGGCGAGACAATCCCATCCTTTATCAACGGGAGTATATCCGTCCCTCCCGCGAGGATACGCACGTCAGTACCCGTGCTGCCCGCCCGCATCGCGTCTTCTACACCGTTAGCCTTGATATAGCTGAAGTTATTCATGCGAGCCGGACCCCTTCCTCTTCGCTTCAGTCAGGGCCTCTATCATGCGCCGCCGGGTTACGGGTAACTCCTTCACGCTCACGCCTACGGCATTGTAAATAGCATTTACCAGGGCGGCGGCGGTCGGTATTATCGGTGGCTCGCCCGCACCCTTCGACCCGATATGGTTGGCCTCTATATCGGGCTTATCAAGACCACAGACGAGCATCTCCGGTGTGTCTGCGTTTGTCGGTATTTTATAATCCTGAAGATTGCCATTCAGCACAGTGCCGTCCCGACCGTCAACCACGCGCTCCTCCGTAAGGCCGAATCCCAGACCTTGCAGAATACCTCCGTAAAACTGGCTGCTGAGGCCCATCGGGTTGATTACCCGCCCCACATCATGGACGGCAGCAATACGCAACACGCGTATCTCGCCGGTGTCAACATTGACATCGACCTCGGCGATCTGCGCGCCCCAGGTTCGTAGCGGGTTCGTCGGGTTTGGACCACGGAAGCCTTTGCCGGTGATCATGTAATCGCCGACTTCGGACAGGACTTCCTGGATGGAGCGCCTGCTCTCGGCATGACCCTCAATAGTGACAGCGCCATCCGCAATCTGTAGACGCTTTGCGGGCACCTCCATGAAAAATGAGGCGATCTCCAGAAGTTGTTCCTTCGCATCCTGTGCGGCGGCGCGTACTGCGGGACCGACTGAAGGTACTGTTATGCTTCCCCAACTCGCAGGCGCATACGGCCCCTTTTGTGTATCACCCAATCGGAATCGTATCGACTCAAGTGGTACGCCCAATTCTTCTGCCACAACCTGGCTTAGTGAGGTCTTGATGCCTGTACCAATATCCTGGGTGCCGGACATTACCTCGACTGTTCCATCTGAGTTCAGCCGTACCTGCGCGTGGGCAGGAGGACCCCCACCCCCGCTCCATATCTGGCTCGCCATACCGATGCCGCGCTTCCACGGCCCACTTGTCCCCACTGAGGTCGCTGCGCTTTGCAGATTTCCCGTAGTGGACATGCCTAGAAGATCGAGCGCCTTATCGTAGCACTCCAACAGGGGCTTCATGGTATATTCATGCCCCGTCACAGGGTCCTTCCTGGCGAAGTTCTTCCGCCTGAACTCGAGAGGATCGATCCGCAGTTTGGCGCAAAGCTCATCAATTGCGGCCTCAAGAGCAAATGTACCCTCGACGAAGCCGGGCGCTCGAAAAGCCGCGTGCGTGCCCAGGTTGGTGCGGACGCCTAATACATGAGTACGGACGTTAGGACACTGATACAATTCTTTCGCGGGACCATCCACGCTCCCCGCCCACAGCCCATACGCGCCCATGCCGTACAGCGCCTCCAGGTCAAGGGCGACAAGAGTCCCGTCTTTCTTCGCCCCCAACTTCAACTTCTGGATTGTCGCGCCACGATTGCCTGTGAGCAGGTTCTCTTCGTGCCTGTCCAGCATCAACTTGACAGGACGTCCTGTCGCTTTTGCAAGGAGCGCGGCGATGACAGTATGCTTAAGAGTGCCGCCTTTGCTCCCAAAACCCCCGCCCATATATTCCGAGATAACACGAACCCTACTAAGCGGCATATTCAACGCACCGGCCACCCGGCTTCTCACGCCGAAAATATATTGTGTCGATTCCCAGATAGTAAGCTCGTCGCCCTCCCACATCGCCACCGAGCCATGCGTTTCAAATGAATTGTGCAACGCTGTCGGGGTTCGATAAGCGCCTTCCACTATAACGTCGGCGGACTTGAAGCCTTTGGTGATGTCGCCCCGTGTGTAAAGCTCTCCCTCTTTATCTTCGTCATCTCGCAAGACGTTACCCTTTGGGTGAATTTGGGGCGCATCAGGCCGGATCGCCTCTTCCATGTCCGTCACAAACGGCAGGACCGCGTACTCCACGTCAATCAAGCGGAGCGCGTCACGGGCGGTATCCAGATCATCGGCGGCTACCGCAGCGATCTCCTCCCCAATGAAGCGCACCTCATCGCCAAACAGTCTGCTCGCGCCCCCATACCAGGGAATATCAGGAGCGTTACGCGCGCATAGAACAGCCCGCACGCCAGGAAGGGCTTCCGCTTTGGACGTATCTACCTTGAGGACTCTGGCATGAGCATGGGGCGACCGTAAAACAGCGCTGAACAGCAGGCCCGCCGGGTGAATATCATAAGTGTACCTGGCAGCGCCAGTTACCCTCTCCCTGCCATCGGCGCGCCGGGCCGACTTCCCAACTTCGTTAAAATCGCGGCCTTCTTCCCAACTTGATGGCTCATCACGCTCGACGACTACCGTCTCTTCATGGACCTTGCCTTCGACCTCGACCTTTGTCTTGACTACGCGGACCATGTTGGTTAGCCTTTCTCGCTGGGGTGTAGTGCTGTACCGTCATTTGCGGCCTGCATTACCGCTTCAACAATGCCCTTATAAGCCCCACATCTACACAGGTTGCCTGACATATAGCTCTTTACTTCCTCAATTGTCGGTTTGGGGATTTCTGCCAGAAGGGCCGTGGCGGACATGATCTGGCCAGGCGTGCAAAAGCCACATTGGAAGCCGTCGCAGTCAATGAATGCTTGCTGAATGGGACTAAGTTTGCCGCTTGCGTCCGCAAAGCCCTCTATAGTCTTGATGACGGAACCGTCACATGCGGCGGCAAGTGTGAGGCAAGATAGTACCGCCTGCCCGTCACGAAGCACCGTACACGCGCCGCAGTGACCCATATCGCAGACCTTTTTCGTTCCTGTAAGGTGCAACTCATCTCGCAGCAGGTCCAGCAGCGTACGCCTGCCGGGAACTACAACGGTATAGTCCTGGCTATTGACGTTAAGGCTAACCTGTAGATGCTGATTGGGTCGTTGGGAAGTGGGGGAAGTTTGTTCTGGCATCGATAAAGTCTACTCTTCTCTCCACTCAGGGGGCGACACGCACAAAATAGTCGTACTGAAGCACAAGGTCGTTGTACTCGATCTCAAGCCACATTTTGTACAGACCTTCGTGCGGGAAGGTCTGCGTAAACACAAGCTCCGGCCCATAACCGAACGTTGGCCGTACATCTTGCATTTGCATCACCGACGCCTGAGCGGTCTGTTGTACGATGGGCAGTGTCGGCTGCGCAACAGAAGTGGCAGATGCTATTGCAGCCGCGACACCCGGAGCGAAGGTAGGCCCTGGGGTGGTGATTGCATCTAACGGGCCGGATGTTGCCGCAGCTCGCGGTGTGCCGGTTACTGCCTCGGGAATAAGTCTGCGCGAAGCCGACTGCGCCGTTAGGTGCGCGAAGTCCTCGCCGTGATCATTTACTATCCACAGATGGCCGGGCGCATCATAAATCGGCCACAATCCGGTGACAGGCTCACCCCTCTGGGTCACGCGGAAGACCAGCTGTGTTGGCTGCTTGGCGCGCACTTCGTCACCCCCGGTGATTAGCTGCACTCTTAGCCCGCCCGAAAGTCTTGTCCTCGTTTCGTCCACAACTATATCTGCGTGGTCCTCCCCCGCACCGGAACTGATCGTGGCTGTGTATACCTGAAGCGGCTCACCGGCAGGTTGGAAAAGCGTATACGTGTGGTAGCTGCCTGTGGTGGGGAAAAAGGTCAGCACGGAAGCAGCATCCTGGGGCGCGGTTGATGTTGCGCTATGCCTGAAATACTGGAGGTCGTCTCTAATGACAATATTATGGAATAGTGCGCCCAACACCTGATCGAACTCGGTTACGATCTTATTCGTTTCGTTGTTCGTGACCTGAAAGGAGAGAGTAGCAAGTTGGGGGGGTTTGAGGGTAAGAGGATCAGTTTTGACCTCTACGCGGTACTTGCCAACGCTTGATTGCGCTACTATGCTCGTCGGCCCCTGGCAACCGGACAGCGCCACCAGCAGTGAAGCAGCTACCAACGTCAACAGGTATGCTTGACGCTTACCTCGCAAAACTCCTGACACTTCCCTTCCTCCTTAGTCATGCTCCCGATCAACCGCCGGATTATAACACACAGTCCTGCCATCCGGTATGTACCACGTGTCGGATGGCAGATCAATAGAAGTCATCTCATAAATATCAACACGCTACGAAGAGCAAGATAAAAGTTTGATTTGTCATTCTGAACGCAGTGAAGAATCCGTTGTGTTCCCTAGCGCCCACTCTCCCGTACGGATTCTTCACTGCGTTCAGAATGACAATATGAAGAGGTTACGCCTCCTTCGGCAGGTATTTATGAGATGACTTCTAACAAGACCTAAGGTACGAGCAATTCTCCGCGCACAAGCTTTGGCTCATAATGCTGCATGGTGATGCAGTTTGTTGGGCAAATCTGGGCACAAAGTCCACACCGGATGCAAAGCCACTCGTCCATAATCATCGCGGCGCCATGCTTCCAACCGCGCGCTTCCTGGAGGCGTGGTTCGTCCTGCATACCGTTTACGCTATCTACCAGATCGAAATCAGCCATGTGCAAGACATTGGTTGGGCAGACCTCGATGCAGGCATTACACAGTATGCAATTATCCCCATCGAGGAAGATGTTTAGCTGGCACTGCAAGCAGCGCTTGGCCTCCTGGAACGCTTCTTCCTTCCTGAAACCCTCTTCAACTTCCGTCTCTAGGTTATATCGCTGAGGAAGGGGGAGCATAGGCATATGCTGGCGCTCGACGCTGTCGTAGTCGTCGCCGTCCACGAGCCTGCGCTGCATCGTGTCGGCGCTCCAGATCGAGATCGGCTGCCACGACATCCTGATAGTGGCATCGGGGGCCGTCTCTTCGCGCACTGTCTCGACCTCGGCCCATTCGCTGAGTTGTCGTGTCACGTCGAGGTGGTAGTCCGAGACGTAGTCAAGGTAGGGGACAAGCGCGAAATCCGCCTGTAAGGTCACTGTCTCAGTCTTGGTGTCTACTCCTCTCAGATACTGGTCTATCGAAATCGCTGCCTTCTGCCCATCAGCAACGCAGGCAATGAGAGTGCGTGCACCCAGCACGAAGTCGCCCGCAGCGAACAGTCCCTGCCTGGCCGTCATCCATGTGACTTCATCGACCTCCGGGCGTCCCCTCTTGTTCAGTTTCATGCCTATCGACTCATCGATCCAGCTGGTATCAGAGTTCTGGCCCGTAGCCGCGATTACCGTATCGACATCCAGGATAAACTCGGAGCCGGGGATCGGCACCGGAGCACGCCGACCGCTCGCATCAGGCTCTCCCAGGCGGTTCCTCACACAGCGAAGGCCGACAACTTGACCGTTCTCCTCGATCACTTCTGTCTGTGATACCAGGAAGCGGAAGTCAACGCCTTCGATCTCGGCCTCTCGCGCTTCTTCGTCGTACACGAGCATTTCGTTGCGCGACCGACGGTAGATTACGTAAACTTTCTCCGCACCCATGCGGAGCGACGAGCGCGAGCAGTCCATCGCCGTGAAACCGCCACCAATAACCGCGACACGCTTACCTATCTTTACCTGCAAATGCAAATTGACGCTCTCCATAAAGCCGAGGCCCGGAAATAGCCCCGCGACCTTCTCATAGTCCTCGCCGGGGACCTCCATCTCTTGCGGGTCTTGTGTGCCCGCAGCCAGGAGTACGGCCTCGTGGCGAGCCATAAGATCATCCAGGGGTATCGCATTACGATTAGCGTTCTCCGCGCTGGGATATGTGCCAAATCCAATAGGCGTGCTCAGTTTGATCTCGACACCAAGAGCCGCGAGGTATTCATCGATTTCCTGGCGGCAAAGGTCTCTCGGTAATCGCCACTCAGGGATGCCAGCGGTCAGCATTCCACCCGCTACAGGTAGGGATTCGTAGATAGTCACCCCATAGCCTAGCTTAGCGAGGTCTCGCGCCGCGGCGATGCCTGTCGGCCCGGAGCCGACCACCGCCACGGTCTTATCGCTGGTACGTGGAGGCGCGGGAGGAGGAGTCCAACCTCCCCTGTAGTCGGCGGCGACGCGTTTGAGCCAGCAGATAGCAATCGGCTCATCGAGGCGACCTCGGCGACAGGCAGGCTCACAAGGGCGGGCACAGACGCGCCCTAGAATGCCGGGAATAACATTGTCTTCAAGGTTCGTCTGGTAAGAGGCCTCGTAGTCTTCCGAGGCTATGTGGGCGATATAGCGCGCAACGTCAGTATAAGCAGGACATGCATATTGACAAGATATATTCGCAAGGAACCACTCGTTGTCACCCGTATTAAGCTTGTACGCCTCGGCGTTACGCTCGGCATGCCCCACCGCGCTTTCTGCCCTTACAAGACCCAGTAACCGCATCCTCTCATCAGCCATGATCATTCTCCTATACAGTACGAATCATTACGATACGTTTAGATCCCCGGCGACTCTGTCACCGCAAGATTGAGCAGCCACCGTTCCGCCAGGATTGTCGTGGGCAAGCCGTGGCTTGGATACACACGTGTGTCGTCGGGAAGTAAGGCTAAGCGCCGCAAGCTCTCAGAGAGGCGTGCGGCGTTACCTCCTGGAAGGTCGGTCCGGCCCACACCTAATCTTAGCAGAGTATCCCCCGAAAATAGTGTCCCACTGCTTCGCTCATAAAGGCAGATGCTCCCAGGCGAATGACCAGGGGTATGCATCACCTCAAACTTCATGTCGCCAAGCGCAAGTTCCTCGCCATCGTGCAACGGATGCTGCGCCCTGCTGGGTGTGATCTGAAGCTTCATGCCTTCTTCCATTGTAAGTCGTGGGTCGGACAATCGCGTCGCGTCCCAACTATGGGCGCATAGTTCCGCCCCCGTTGCCTCGATGAGCGCGGCGTTGTCTGCTATCTGGTCCCAGTGGCCGTGCGTATTCACTATCATCCGCAACGTCACCTCAAACTTCTTGAGCGCACCCATATATTTCTTGCGCATTCCGAGCGGCGCATCCACAATCAAGGCCGATCCACCTGCGTGATCGTACACCAGATAACCTACGCTGCCTGTAGGCCCCCCGACAAACGCTCGTATCTGCACGTCTCTACGACCCTCGTGCCAAACGCCGCTCCGCCCTCATTGCGATCAATCGGAAAGGACCTTCAACCGGAGCCGACGCTACCGGCTTAATTGCGCGGACGCCTGCTTGCAGTTGTGGAGGCTCGACTGACGAGGGTAGGCAGATCAATATCTCCGCCCTTCTTACACCGTTGTTCTCAACCACGTAGGCCCCTGCCGCATCCCAGGCAGCCAGATCACCTTCAGACAGGCTCAGATCCGTCCCCGCTTGCCGCAACCGTACCAAACCATGTCTTATTGTCATAAAGGCCTTCGCGGATATGCTGTGCCCAGCGCGATACGAAACCAGGCGTGAGCCTGCATCGAGGGTAGCAACGAAATAATTTGTGCTGCCTGCAAGGTCTACAAGCGTTAGTACCGACTTACTGGAGCGCAGGCTCACACTACGATGAGCATGAGGCTTGTGGGTTCCCTGCTCCTGATCGCCGGCTGCTTCGGAGATAATCTCTGCTGGGGTCGTCCCCAGAGCTTCTGCTAGTTTTGCGAGGCTTGCAAGAGAGGGTGAGGAACGTCCGGCTTCCAGCTGGCTGATAAAGCCCTTGGTCAGGCCGCAAGCGGCAGCTAGACTGGTAAGAGTCAGGCCTTGTTGCGCCCTCAGCATTTTCAGCTTCTCGCCAAACTGCATTATCAATACTCCGTTTAGTACAGGTAAACTTATATAGCTGCACTATATCAGGACAATGAATGGGATGTCAAGATACCGGACTAGATAATTGGGGGCGGTTTCTAGCGATGCGCGAGCGTCAGGACTTTTGCGAGTTGAGCGCGCGTCGCCGGAGCGTCCGGCTGGAAGCAACCATCGCCGTAGCCTGTGAAAATGCCACGCTGGATAGATCCCTGGATGAAGTCACGCGCCCAGTGGTCTGCACCTACGTCACACAAAGTCACCGGCGAGGATACCCTGAGGGGCCAACCACGAGCGCCAACAATCATCTTGGCAACCTGAGCGCGAGTCACAAAATCGTCAGGGCGAAACGTGCCGTTTGCGTACCCTGAGATAATGCCGCGCGCGTGGGCGGTCTCTATGAAGCGATAAAAGGTGTGTCCCTGGCCCACATCATCGAAAGTAGGCCGGCTCGGGCTGATCGTGCTCCACTCCTCGGCAATCACCAGCATTTTGGCAAGCTGCGCGCGAGTCGTCGATTTTTGCGGACGGAACGTGCCGTCACTGTAGCCAGAAACGACCCCTTTGCACGCTAACTCATGAATGAAGTTATACGCCCAGTGTCCACTGGAAACATCATCAAAGCTAATCCTACAGGTGGCAGGAGAGCGTGTCGCAACCGGCGTCGTGGTCAGCAGAACTGTTGCCGTAGGCTGGGTGGCTGACGGTGGGGCCGGAAGGCCATACTGAATAGCCAGGGCTAGAAGCTGTTGACCTATTGACCGAACATCACTTGTACGCACGCCGGTTCGCTCGACCTCGGCACCCATAATCCATGTATTAGCCAGCCAGTGGAATCGCATCTCCAGCGGCTGGCCGTCAATATCATAAGAGACGGCCCAGTAAGCAGGGTAAGTATAAAAGGTGTCAGCAGAGATGCGAAAGCCTGAGAGACGCGCGTCGTCCTGTTCGGCCATAAATGCGGCGGTAGCTCCAGAGCGATAGTCGAACGGTCGGATTAGCGCGAGTGATGCCTCTATGCCTGGCTCACTTTGCTGAACGGTTAGCCTGCCGTTTGCATCTCTATTCACAAAGGGCGGCCAATCACGGACCTCTGCAAGATCACGAAGCGCATCTACCTCCCAGCCTGCAGGACCATTCAAACCACCTGGAGCTACCGTACCTTCAGGACCTGAACCGGGTAGACCGGAGCCATCGTTTCTTCCGGCTGTCGGTGTATGCGTGGCAGCGCCGGATACAGTACCCGCGCTGGCCGGTTGGGTTGTGCCCAATAAGGCAGTGAAAAGCCCCAGGATGCAGAGAAGCAGTGCGGCGAAAAGGACCATAACACGAGTGGCGCGGGCGATGGCATAGCGCGGTCGGTTGCCCAGATTGTCAGTGCGCTGTTTCATAACTACGATTTTACCATTTTTTCTTCTAAGAGGTAAAGGCGCAGCATGTTTTGCGCGGCCAGGCCGACCAGCCTTCGCACCTCAGTGGCCGAAGTGCGCCAACTCTCTTGCGATGTTCTCACCACTCTCTCATCGCCAACATTTCCTAATAACAAAAGCTCCAGACGTGCTGTAACGGAGTCTGTGTCTTCACCACGTGGTGTTATCTCTGAGCGCGTCGCGATAACCATGTCGGCAGTTGTAAAGGTCTTTAGCGCTTCGGCCGCCCCCTCAAGAGTTTGAGGCGACGCGCCACCCATTATGGTCGATGTAGCCTGCACAGAAGCAACGCCAAACACGCCAAGCGATCCCGACAATGAACCAAGTGATGCTCCGATTGAGCCTATGGCGCCTGACCCGACTTCCAATACAGCAAACGTCGTGCCTGCGTCCGCAAGAAGCCTGGCTGTCACGCTCTCGGGTGTATCGGCATCCACGCCATACACTGCGTCTCCAAGCCGGTCTCTCACGATCTTTTCCAGGCCGTCGATCATGTGGCGCGCCTCTGCTTCAACTGAGGCCTTTGCCGTGATACGCAAATGCACGCCGTCTTGCTTGGCATAAGGCGCAAGAGTAGGGTTCTCGCCGTTCATCAAATCGGCTACCATCTCTTCGACGCGAGACTCCCCCAGCCCCAACACCTTCAGGGTGCGTGATACCAGCACACTGTCGCTACGCGCTCGCAGGCGAGGCTCAACTTCGCATTCCCACATGCGCTTCATCTCGAATGGGACGCCCGGCATAGAAACGATAATGCGTTGCGCTTCTCCCTGTCGCCGCTCCACCCACCAGCCCGGCGCTGTGCCAATCGGGTTGTCGAGCGGGGTAGCCGACGCGATTAATGATGCCTGTTTGAGATTGCCTTCAGGCATGGATGCGCCTCTGAGCGCAAAGAAACGTCGCAAACGCTCTTCTTGTTCAGGCAAGACCGTGAGGTTTTCGCCCAGTAACTCGGCGATTGCTTCTCTCGTAAGGTCGTCCTGGGTCGGCCCAAGACCACCTGTCGTAACGACAAGGTCGCTCCGGTCCCATGCGCGGCGGAGAGTGTCCACTAGACGCGCCTGATTATCCCCCACCTGAGAAATGTAGAAGCAGTCGATGCCCAGGCCGGTAAACCGCTGAGCGAGGTATTGCGCGTTTGTATCAGTGATGGCGCCGAGCAGCAGCTCTGTACCGACCGACAGGATTTCGGCCCTCATAAATCACCTGCCCGTGTTGAGGTCACGTTGATGCCTGATTATAGCATAGATAGAACGTAGGGCCAATAGAATATATGGGGTGGCGGACCGTGCCGAAGGCCCGTGTAGATGCAAGACGACCCGTATCATGACCTATAATGTTTCTGCCGTCGCCGTGAAACTTTCGACTAAGCAGGTTTTGATACAGCCGTGCACCTGCTACTGAGGGAGCCGCAACTGTACGCCATTAGCATCTTCATACAGGCGTGCAACCACAGAATAATCCAGCCGCCCCACATCATCTTCACTCGCCTTGATGGTTCTATATAACTGTTGAGCCAACGCGCCAGCGAATGCGGGTGCCCCTAGCTCGCCTGCCCACTGCAAGGCGGCATTCAGGTCTTTCATCAGCAGGTCCAGCGCGAAGCCATTCTGCAGATCACCCGAAAACAGCGTGCGCGGCAGCCAGTTTTGCATCAGGTAGTTAGACCCGCTCGATGTACTGATGACTTGCAAAAGAGTCTCTAGGGGTACGCCCGCTTTGACGCCAAGCGAGAGTGCTTCGGCATTAGCCACCATGATGCTCGATATGATCAATTGGTTGACCAGTTTCACTGCCTGGCCGGTGCCGGGGCCGCCGACATGCGTGATATTCTTGCCCAGGACCTCAAGGATAGGCCGGGCGCGTTGAAAGACCTCGGCGCTACCTCCAACCATAATAGTAAGTGAGCCGTCGGCTGCGCGCATTGGGCCGCCACTTACCGGCGCATCGAGCATATCCACCCCACACTCCGCCAGTCTTGCATGAAACTCACTTGCCGCCGATGGAGTGATTGTGCTCATGTCTATATACAACAGGCCGTCACGCGGGCTGCTAGCAAGTCCATACTGCCCAAAAAGCACTTCCCGCACATGAGGCACATCGGGAAGCGAAGTTATTACCAGGTCGCAATCCCGTGCCACTTCCTCAGGCGTAGACGCGACGCGAGCGCCAAGGGCGGCAAGTTCTTCGGCGGGGGTACGGTTACGGTGGGGTAGAATAACAAGATCGCGCCAGCTTGCCAGGATGCGCTTCCCAAGCGGAAGTCCCATCGCGCCGAGGCCCACCAGCCCAATAATCTCAGTCATTTTCAAGCATCTCAGGCGTGCTATTCACGCCTAAAGCCTAAATCTTGCCTGCCGCCCGGAACAGGCGAAGGTGGCGGGCCAACAGGTGGGGTGTCCGTTGGCAGAGGCAACAATATCGGAGTAGGAGTAGGCGTCTCGGTCGGCTGCGCTACGGGAGTAGGCTCAAACGTAGGTGGTAGTGTGCTCGTAGGAGTGGGCGTGGACGTGATGGTTGGCGTCACAGTGGGCGTTCTCGTAGGCCGAGGAGTAACTGTGGGCGGCGCGGGCCTGGGAGTAACCGTTGCTGGTCCAGACAGCGGAGTACGGGTAGCAAATGGCGTAGGCGCGGGAAATGGCGTTAGCGTCTTCGTTGGGGTTTTGGTTGGCACAGGTGTCCCTACCGGCGTGCGTGTAAGCGTTGCTGTGTGAGTCGGACGAGGTGTGCGCGTTGGACGCGGTGTAGGGCTTTTCGTTGGCAGCCTTGTCGGTGTCTGTCGACGTGGAGGCTGTAAGCCGCCAGGCTCAGTCGGCTCAGGTGTCAGGTTTCCGTCATCAATAAGAATCGGCGCAAGCGTACCTATCGCCGTGGGCGGTGTGCGTCTGCGTAGAGTTGTGTCATCAGGAGCAAGGCTGCATGACGCCAGGAGAATCAGAGATAAGAGAAGCAAGGGCAGTGCGCCAGCATGAGATGCCCGCGAAAAGGCACGCTGCGGGGAGGTGGAAGGATAGGGTCCCATGTTGAAAACTATAACACATGCGCCACCAGCAATCCACGCAATTCCACGGGAGGCTCCGAGCCATCCAGCACGAGAGGTTGTCTAAAGGGGGATTCAGAAAGCGTTGTGCCAGCATAATGGGCTGGAAATTGCTCCGAAATGGCTGTAACTTTGCCGGGCAACAGCACGTTCTAGAGGATAGAGACTATGTGATGCGACTCACATGTCCCTACTCCTTCCTAGATCCAGGTTCCCTAGCACCGCTGGGGGCCTGGATTTTTTTTGTGCCTTCCAGTAAGATGTGCTAGTACCCTCTCCGGAGAAATTATGTCTTTCCCACCGTCACGTCCTCGCCTGCAATCCCATTTCCTCATAGGCGCAGCCCTCACACTTTTCTGGCTCATCGTATATCTGTTCACTGTGTCACCTACGGTCAACTTTATCGACAGCGGCGAGTTGATCACGGCAGCATACGAGCCAGGTATCGCGCACCCGCCCGGTTATCCCCTTTATGTACTTATGGGATATGTCGCTACTCACTTACTATGGGGCGAGGTAGCCTGGCGGCTCAACGCTTTTTCCTCTTTTTGGTCAGCCATTTGCGTTGGTACGTTCTACTTCCTAATCCTGAGCGCCTGGTCGTATATCCAGTGGAGTCGCGCGCAGCGCGTCGTATCGACAGTCAAACGAAGTCGAGGCTCGAAGGCGCTAGTCCGCCCCGATCCTGAGGTTAGGCCGCGCAAGATGATCTATGCCCCGTGGGAGCTAGTCGCTGCTGCGGGAGCTGCCTCACTGCTAGGAGCCTCCGCTTCATTCTGGAGCAGGTCGGCCCAGGCAAAGATGTATTCGCTCCACTTCTTCTTTGTGGCATTGCTTTTTTGGCTTGCGCTCAATTACCGCTGGGCATATGAGCGAAATAATACATCCGTTTCGCGCCGGTGGTTGGTCGCGCTCGTGGTCGCAGGCTCTTTCTCGTTCACCAACCACCTGATGACCAATCTCCTCTTGCCAGGCCTCGGTCTGCTGGTTCTCTCAGGAGAAAACTGGACCAGGCGCATACAGGCAATGCTGCGAGAATGGCGGGTCATCATACCGTCCATGTTGCCCTTACTCTTATACCTCTATCTTCCACTGAGAATGGCCCCGGGACCCTATATGAACTGGGGGTCGCCTGATAGTTGGGGAGATTTTCGGCGTCATGTGGGCGTATGGCAATACCAGGCCTACTGGCTGCGCGACATCGATAGCAACTTGGGCCTCATTTGGACATACGCCAGCCAGCAATGGGGA
>JBDSDS010000176.1:0-3714 GCA_039920445.1 Chloroflexia bacterium | reverse complement strand
TTTGAGCTTGACAAGTTGAAGCGGGATAGCGCGCAGTCATTCCACTTGCAAATCGAGGCTCTCAAGCTGGCCTTTGCCGATGCCTTCCGTTATGTTGCCGACCCAGCCTTCGTTTCAGTGCCCGTCGCGGGCCTGCTCGACAAAGGCTACGCGGCAAAACGGCGCTCACTTATCGGCAACCGCGCCCTCCAGCCCAGGCCAGGCAATCCTAACTCTGGGGGCACGGTCTACCTCTGCGCGGCGGACTCCGACGGCATGATGGTCAGCTTTATCCAATCGAGCTACCTCGGCTTTGGATCGGGCATAGTGGTTCCCGGTACTGGCATCGCTCTTCACGACCGAGGCGCGAACTTCAACCTCGACCCTAACCACCCCAACCGCCTGGAGCCGGGCAAGCGGCCCTACCACACTATCATCCCAGGCTTTTTAACACGCAACAGTGAGGCGGTCGGGCCGTATGGTGTGATGGGCGGCTTCATGCAGCCCCAGGGGCATATCCAGATGGTCGCCAACACGATTGACTACCACCTGAACCCCCAGGCGAGCTTGGATGCGCCCAGGTGGCAGTGGACGAGTGGGAGGAACATACAAATTGAATCGGACGCGGACCCTGCTATCATAAAGGCTTTGAGAGGGATGGGCCACCAGGTAAGCGTGTTTGCGCCGAGTGGGACGTTCGGGCGAGGTCAGATTATCTGGCGTATGCCTGGTGGTGGATACGTGGCGGGCAGCGACAAACGTGCCGACGGCTACGCGGGGGGTGTATGATTTACGAATTACGAATCGCGTAACTTACCATCAAAAGGTGGCGCGGTGCGGGAGGCTAACATGTAGTGCTCACAGCCTCAGCGCCCTGGTGGGGCCACGGCCAGCCCGTCGTATTCCTGCGCTCCCCATGCCGCCATGAACTTCTTCCAGGGGACGTCATATCCATATGGACGGTCGCGGCCAGTGCTGGTTGGACCTAGCGGGTCGCGTATAACGACTACATCCTTGTTGAAGCCCATCACCACAAGCGCGTGATCGTTCCCCAGCACGCCCTGGGCTGTGCGACCATCTGGCATCACCCATGTCACTGGCACCCAGGGTTTGAAATCGACCGTTGTCTTTATCCACACCAATTCGCCCCGGAGCAATGCCGCTTCGAGGCTTGTCCGGTCTTGCACTGCCGTCACTTCCAGCCCGTATGCCTCGAAAGCCTTGCGCATAGCCTGGCCTGTCGAGCGCGCCAGGAAGTTCTTTCTGTAGTTGCCCGAATATGTACTGGTTATATCTCCACCATAGACTACTATACCGTCCTTGGTCTCTTTGTAATATGGCTCGATGCTGTCGTCCAGCCCGACCGCATCCACCATCTCCTGGAGGCCTACGTCGAATCCATACGTCTTGAGGACGATCCAGGCGGCATCGAACTCGCAGGTATACTGGTACCACTGCCCCTTCTTGATGGCTGCCTGGTTATAGGCGTCATACGTGCGGCCATTTACTACCATAGGCTCACTATTCGGCTCGGCAGGTGGTGTAGAGGTTGGCGTGGCTACCGCAGCCTCCACGACCTCTGTAGCCGCAGGTTCCGCAACAATAGCTTGTGAGGTAGGCGATGAAGCTGCTACGGCAATGGCTTTAGTAGGTTCGACCGGAGCGGGTGTTGTGCGTGCTGTTGACCCTGCTGATGGTATAGTCAGCACCTGATCTATTTGCAAGAAGTCGGCGGACGAAATATCGTTGGCTTCCATCAGTTCTGCGGCCGTCATGTCGAACTGCTCGGCGATCTGCGACAGAGTGTCCCCAGGCTGTACAGTATAAGTACGCGGCGCGCCGCCCGCACCGGGTACTGTTGATCCGCCGAGCGAGATGCCGGTTGGAGATGAAACAGGGGCAGTAGTCGGACTAGCAGATTGAGCCACAGGTAGGGCCGTAGCGACAGTGGTTGGGGTATTTTCCACAAGACTTTGATTCGATTGGTTACTTTCCAGGTCACAGCCTACCAGAGCCAGAGCTAGCAATGGCGCCAGAAGTAGCGTTATCTTGATTGAGGGCTGTAGGGGCGGACCTATGTGTCCGCCATTGCTAGGGCTTAACAAGATTGTCTCTCCATTCCATCCATTGCATAAGCATATAGTGATACCTTACGGTCTTACGGCTTTCTATGTCAAGGCATCGTGCTTTACAGGAGTGGCGAAATCCGACTATGTAAGGGCGGACACACGGGTCCGTCCTGTTCGTATTGCATCTTCTCTCGCTGTATGTCGATTGACAGGCACGTGCGATTCTTAGCATAATGCTTCTATCGGTTATTAGATGTTGGCATGATGCCCCTAGAACTCATCTCAACAATACTCGTGCTTGACGAAGAGAACCCACTTCCCATTGTCATTCTGAACGAAGTGAAGAATCCGTCCGAGGAGTGAGTGCTAGGGAGACGGATTCTTCACTTCGTTCAGAATGACAAATCAAACTTTTATCGCACTCCTTGTAGATGGTCTTATTTTTGAGATGAGTTCTAATAACTAACAACTAGATTGGGGCATGTATCAGGTTGGCGAAAACTATAAACCCACGGCAATGGTTGACAAGACTGATCTCCGGCATGTTGCTGGCGCTAACGTTAGTCTCCTGCGATAGCATGACACCGGAGCCTCCTACTTCTACTCCATCTTCCACAACCACGCCCACCCACGCCCAGGTGTCTGAGGGGTCACCAACCCCAGCGAATGACACCCCGACCATCTCTCCCGGTGTCATTACGTTAGCCCCGGCCACAGCGACACCTATATCTCCGCCTACCCCTACTCCGCCTCTCAGCGGTCCCGTCTTTGGGCTAGCCTGGTTCCACAAGCCCCCGACCGAGGCTATCTCTTATGGCGATACTACGGTCGATGGGATGGCTGCCGAGCACCGCTACGTCCATCTCACCGGCCCCAGCGACGTCCCTTTCCGCAAGCAGTTGCGTGGTGCAGGTTACGACGGACCAATTTACACTTACATTATGAGCGCGGGAAAGCGCCTCACCACTACCTGCTCGTACTCACGCACTCGACGATATTCCAGCTCGTAAGCCAGGCGCATCGGGCCGCGTACCTGACCCCGCCGCTCCTCCAGATTGAGGCTTAGAACGCCTAACAAAACCTGTAGGGCAGGCCCTACAGGTTTTGTTAGGCGTTCTTAGTGAATCGATCAGGTCAACCACTACGGGCGGGTTATGAATGTCCCACACATATGGCAGCATACGAATCAAAGTGGTATGGACTACATCAAAACGCTCGCTTGCAAACAGAGTATCAATCTGTTGCTGTACCGCCGTAGAGCGATAGTAACTGACCTGCATCGGCTGCGATGACATTATCCCTTTGATCAGATTTAGCGCCGCCCGCCAGCGGGGTAGAGGCACCACTACTATCCGCTCGCATAGGCAGGCTACCTGTGCGTACTCGGCCTCACTGACCGGCCCTTCGGCCATGCTGACGAGGACGATCTGATGCTCCCGGCTGAGTGTACGTAACTGGTGGTAGACGCGCAGGCTGTCCCCTTTGAGTGGTGGATAAGGGAAGCGCGGGGTGAGGAAGAGGAGACGCATATTGTGCTATTATACGTCTATACGCGTCTCTACGAAGTTATAGAGTTTACTTACGTGTGAAAAGACCTATTTGAGCGCGAAGAAAACTTTCGCACCTTATACTCAACTGAAGAGTGACTTGTCCCATGAAGAATCTA
>JBDSDS010000175.1:0-9648 GCA_039920445.1 Chloroflexia bacterium | reverse complement strand
GAAGCGGACTTCGTCTATAAAGTCGAGGAGGGCGTGGTGCTCCTGGTCGGTTTCGCCGGGGAAGCCGACGATGAAGGTGGTGCGGAGGGCGATGTCGGGCATGGCCTCGCGGAAGGAGGCTAGGATGCGGCGGGTGCGGGCCATGTCGTTGGGGCGCTTCATGCGTTTGAGGGTGTCGGGGTGGGCGTGTTGGAGGGGCATATCGATATAGCGGGCGACCTGGGGGTGGCGGGCCATGGCTTTGACGAGGCCGGGCGTGACCTGAGTCGGGTAGGCGTACATGAGGCGGAGCCAGAGTATGCCTGGAGCGGCTTCGACTATGGCGTCGAAGAGGTGGGCAAGGCCGTCACGTAGGCCGAGGTCTACGCCGTAATAGGTGCTGTCCTGGGCGATGAGGACTATCTCTTTGACGCCCTGGCTCGCTAACTCGGCGACTTCGGAGGCGATTTCGGCGATGGGGCGGGAGATGTGCTTGCCCCGGATGGCGGGGATGATGCAGAAGGCGCACTTGTGGTCGCAGCCTTCGGAGATTTTGACGTAAGCGGTGGGGCCGTTGGCTTTGCGGCGGAAGCGTTTTAGCTGGGAGGTTAGCTGGACGGGAGCGATGGGGGCCCAAGCCACACTTACTGGATTTTGGATTTTGGATTTTGGATTTTGGATTGTTTCGGTTTGGGTATTTGTTCCTTGTTCGCGTAGTTTTTCTATGAAGGGGACTATTTCGGGCCAGGCTCTTGTGGAGATGGTGCCATCTAGGTTGGGGACCCAGGTGGGGGTTTCGGCGGCGTAGCGCTCGCTCATGCAGCCTGCGGAGATGAGGATTTGGCCGGGTCGCTTGTTGTCGGCGAGGGCGCGCAGCTCGCCTACCGATTCGTCTACGGCTGATTGGAGGAAGGAGCAGGTGTTGACGATCAGGATGTCTGAGTCGGTGGGGTTGGAGGACTGCTCGTAGCCTGCGTCGGTGAGGAGGGAGGACATCCCTTCGCTATCAACGTTGTTCTTTTCGCAGCCGAGGGTGGTTATGTTGAATTTAGGCATTTTAACTTTCGTATTCTAGTATACGGCAAGGCCACTCATTTTCTAGCGTTTCTGAGAACTACTCTTCAAGTGTACACGACGCCAAAGGTTATTAGTTATCTGAATACACTTCATTGCCTTCGACAACAAAATGAGGAGAATCGTTATCTGGTTCAAATATGCGCCATGCTTCACCGGTAGACCCGCCAGGGAAGAGGATTAGATGGTAGCCACCAGACAAAATGATGTCTAAGTCCCCAACAGCGCTTGCTTTCACTTGTTCTACCATCAGCCATTCACCACTGTTTACATGAGAAAGAGTTTTGGCGTCATAACTTCCCAGTAAATTGCTTAGTTGCAAATCCTGAAGGTTGTCATCGAGGCTCGGCTCCCACTCGTTAGGCATTACTTTACCGGAAATATGTTCCCATAAGTCACCTCGACCTGTGACTATTCCTTTTGGTCCATCTATACGCCAGGGGCACTGAACGTGTAGCGCGTATTGGCCAATTGTGCCGTCATGCACCTCTTGCATATCTCCAAAGTGAAAACCCCTCATATCTGCTGCGCGCCTGGCTACGGACAATTTCAGGCCTATTAGAGGCTCCACCGCCTGTTGAACTCTGTTATTCTTTATGGCTCTCACTCCCTCGAAGTGATTCTTCACTACGTTCAGAATGACAAATCTAACTGGTTACTTGTCTTTGTATATTTACGTTATTAGACACATTTTAAGGGTTGGCGGCCAGGATGTATACTCTTTCGCTTGGGTATTCGACCTCCAGGTAGGCGGGTCTCTCTACAATTTCTTCGATGTTGAACCCGGCGGCTTCGAGGTAGTTGACCATTTCATCGGTTTCGAAGAAGATGAAGTCGAGGGAGACGGGTTTGTCGAAGAATTCTTGGAGGTGGACTATTTCATTGCCTTTGTGGAAGGAGAGGAGTAATACGCCGCCGGGCTTCAGGGAACGCCGCAGTTCTTTGAGCACGCCTGTTACCTCTTCACGTGGGAGGTGGATTAGGGAATAGAATGCTGCTATGCCTGCAAGGGAGGCATCTGGGAGATCAAGGTCGCGTATGTCGCCCTGGATGAACTTAATGCCGGGGTGGGCCTGGCGGGCTTCTTTGATCATGCCGGGTGATATGTCGAGGCCGAAGACGTTTACGCCGTGGTCGTGGAGGTAGCGGGCGAGTTGGCCTGGGCCGCAGCTGAGGTCGCAGGCATCTCCGTCACTTACGCGGGCGGCGAATTCATCGAGAAGCGCACGGTCGATGGGTTTGTGGTCGAACTCGCTTAGGTATTGCTGGGCGTATTGCGAGGCGACCTGATCGTAACCGGCCTGCATGTTGTTGCTGACGTCGACCATAATAAGAGTTACTCTCTTATGCCTTTCCTTACCCAGTCTTTCTTTAAGTTATCAAGGGCATCCTGGGCAACGTAGAATTCTGCATATCCACAGGTGCCGCACACCAGATTATCAACCGCAGGACGATTGCCCCAGCCGAGCAGTCTGGAAAGATTGTCTGGAAGGATCTTCTGTGAGTCGATGCTTGTGGAATAGATCTCACCCTGGTTGCACTTCGGGCAAACTCCGCTCTTCAGTCCATTTTCCAAGTTATGATCCTCTTGCTGGCATCGCTATATATTAGCGGTAGTTGGTGAATTGGAGGGCAACTGGGAGGTCTTTGTCTTTGGCGCGGAGGTGCTGGATTACCTTTTGGAGGTCGTCTTTGCTTTTGGCTGTGATGCGGAGGGAGTCGCCCTGAACCTGGGCCTGGACCTTCGGGAACGCGCCTTTTAGTTCTTTGACGAGGCTGCGAGCTACGTCTTCGCTGAGGCCCTTTTGGAGGTCTACTACCTGACGGTAGCGGCCACCGGAGGCGGACTCGGCTTTGCCGAACTTGAAGATTTTTAGGGATAGGCTGCGCTTGACCGCTTTGGATTGGAGGATGTCTTTGATGGCGGTTAGGTGGTACTCGCTGTCGGTGTTGATTGTGAGATTCTTTTCTTCGAGGTCAATCTCGGTCTTGCTGTCTTTGAGGTCGTAGCGGGTGTTGATCTCGCGCAGTGATTGGTCTACTACGTTGACAAGCTCCTGGCGGTCGAAGTCGCTTACTACGTCGAATGAGAATGTATCGGCCATGTGCCTCCCTTTGTCGGAATTATGAATTTTGAGTTTTGAATTATGAATTATGGCGTGAAACGTGAGTACGGATTACTGATCCCCGATCCCCGATCCCTGACTATCGAATTAGCTTTTCTGTGCCGTCGCTGCTCCACTCTTTTTCTACGATGAGGTTGTTGGGGCCACCCATGAGGCCGCGATTGTTGGTGTTGACGGTGACGGTGACTGAGTCGGCGCGGCCCGTGCGGATGCGGACGGAGCGTTTGCCTTCCCACTTGCGGGTGGAGCCTTTTGCGAGGGTGCCGTTGTATTGCTGCACGCCGTCTACAAGGACGCGCATCCAGGCGTCGCGGGTGATGTCCACTTGCACGGAGATGGTGTCTCCGGCTTGTAATTCAGAGGTGGGCTGGCCGCCTGCAATGGTCGTGGGTGGGGGCACGCCTGGGCTTTGTGGGACGTAGGTTGTGGGGGTATTGAAGTCGCCTGTGCCAGTGATTACGCCACCAGCCACTCCCGAAGGAAGAGGCATAACGGTGACGGTCGGTGGCCTGACAACTGGGGTTGGTATAGGGACTGCGCGGTTGGGGCCTGCATATACGCTGTAGACGTAATAGAAGAGGATGATGAGTGGCAGAGCGAGTAGTGAGACGGCTATGTAGGAGGAGCCGTAGCGAACACGTGTGTCTATAGGGTCTTTGCTGAGGGGTTGGATGGTGTACTTTTTGGAGGCAGGGGTTTCTTTCCTGGCGGGTATAGGCTCACCGCGTGCAACACGGATTTTATTGCGGGTGGGCTGGCTTTGCTCGTCGAACAGTTCTAGGGCTTCGTTGACATCGACGCCGAGGTAGACTGCATAGTTACGGACGAAACCGCGCGCGTAGACAGGACCGGGGAGGATAGCAGGTTTGTCATCCTCGATTGCCGAGATGTATTTCGCACGGATCCTTGTTTCGCGCTCTGCCTGGTCGAGGGGGATACCTCTCGCTTCACGGGCGTCGCGCAGCATGTCGCCTAGTGTAGACAATTGTTCTTTGTTCTTCGTGTTGAGCTATGAGTAGCCAGTTGGCCTCTGTAGACCTTCCATTATACATGAGGGTGGCGCGGGGAGGCAAGGAAGGGTCAGGGTTAAGAGTTCAGAGTTGCGGTAATCAAGCAGTAATATTTACCGAGGAGACATCAAGAGCGCAGAGTTTTCCATGGTTTTGGCTCCTGGTTAACTGGAACTGACTGTTAACCAGGAGATAGTCGATCCTAGTCCAGCAAGGTTTGGGCGACGCTGGGGTGGATATTCTTATCCTTCCTGAATCACTATGCAGTTGTAGTTGTGGACCGACGGTGCCTGGGATCGTAATTTACGACAGATTAGTGTGTCATATGGTACTACTATGAGATTTTTGTATGCAAATGTTGCTCTTTTGTGATGATTGCGATATTAATTAGGGTTTACGCAGAGGGCGGCGTTACACTTTGCAGACACGCTCTAGATGTTGTCTCCTGTGCCCGCGAGAGACAGCCAGGAAATCAGAGCGTGTGCAGTTGAAACTGGGTTGAAACAGGTCAAAGTGGTGGCGCGGCACGATAATTGAGATGCCTTAAGGGGTCTATACCCGATACAACATGGCGAGACGCAGATGAAGGAAGTCACCAGACGAAGGACCACGATGATGCGGATAGCAGACCAAACATCAATGCCTGACTCTGATGAGCAGTTAGTAAGTCAAGTCGCCGCCGGTGACTCCTTTGCTTTCGAGGAGTTGTATGACCGCCACGTACAGCAATGCTACAGTCTCGCACACAGGTTGCTAGGGGACACAGATAGGGCCGAAGGCGTGGTTCACGAAGCATTCCTGGAACTATGGAAGGACCCCAGTAGTTACTCTACACAAAAGGATAAGCTCCTGACCTGGCTACTGTGCCTAATTTATAGCAGGTGCGATATGAGGCTCAGCGTAGACTGCTTCAAGGCGCTGCTCACGTCGGAACCTCGTAAAGTTGTACGCCAATACGATTATACAACCATGCAGACGTACAACTTTACTGAATAACTCACGTCACGCAGTAGGCGCCGTAGGGGCAGGTCCCCGCACCAGGGCAGGCACGGGGACCTGCCCCTACCCCTTCGCCTTGCGTAACATGAGTTCATAATAGTAACAAGTTTATAGTTAGAACCGGGTACTTGATGGTTGGACCTCTTTCTATGCAGGAGGGTTCTATGCCAAAAATATCCGGTGGTGTGAAAACAGGTCGATACTACATCCGCCTTCCAGAAGAAACAATAACCGAAATAGATGCGTGTATAAAAAAGTCGGGGATGTAGCAGGCTTATTTTCTCAGTAACGTATTGATATTGAGGCGCGCATAATGGCTCGCCAGATGAATCGTGGGCGGTTCTATAGCCACGAAATGGTAGAGGCCCTTGCTGAGAGCATGAACCGGCAGGATGGGCATACGGAGCCTGCAAAGCCTTGACGCTGATGCCAAAGAAGAGACCAGCGATGCAGGTAAGCACAACTCGCCCGACACTGATTATGCTTTACCCGGAGAAGGCGCAGGCAACGTTCTAACACAATATTCAGGATCGGAGATCATTGGTGGACCAGACAATAACGAGCGCGCCTATAAATAAGAATGATTATGCAAAGCTGAAGGTTCTTGTTCAGGAGGCCGGGCTGTTCGAAACACAGGGCAGATATTACGCGGTCAAGTTGGCATACACGCTGGCGATGTTCGGGGTAGGGGTTGCCCTGATGTTCCTGCTGGACGGGTGGGCGCGGGCGCTGGTGGTTGCTCCTTACCTGGCCTTTGTATGCGCGCAATTGGGTTTCCTGGCGCACGACCTGGGGCATAAGCAGGTGTTTGGCTCTACCCGGCTCAACAACTGGGCGGGTATGATGATTGCCAACCTGCTGGTCGGGATGAGCCTGGGGTGGTGGAACGACAAGCACAACGCTCACCACGCGAACCCGAACCACGACGGCATGGACCCGGACGTTGATATTCCGTTCATGGCCTTCTCGGAAGAGCAAGCGATGAGCAAGAGCGGGTTGGCTCGCGTTATCGCTGCGTACCAGGCATTTATCTTCTTTCCGGCCCTTACCTTCACCACGTACAGCATTCAGACCGCATCGACCAGGTTCATGGTCCGCGAGCGATACAACTTGCGCTTCCCCGATGTGGCGATGCTGCTGGCGCATTTTGTGTTGTATTACGTCGGCCTGCCGTTGCTGCTAGGGTTCTGGCAGGGGCTTGTGTTCATCCTTATCCACAGGGGCTTGCTTGGCCTGTTTGTGGGGGCGGTATTCGCGCCTAACCATAAAGGGATGCTGGTGGTGGGCAAGGATGACAACCGGCTCGACTTTCTGCGCAAGCAGGTGCTTACGGCCCGCAACGTGCGCTCTACACCGATAATCGACTTTCTGTACGGTGGTTTGAACCACCAGGCCGTGCACCATCTCTTCCCGAATATGCCGCGCAACAAGCTGCACGCCGCTACCGAGATAACCAGCCGGTTTTGCGAGGAGCGAGGCATCTACTATCACGTGACGGGCGTGCGCCAGTCGTTCAAGGAGATATTGCAGAGCCTGCACGAAACCTCGGCGCCCTTGAGATGGAGCGCTTCTGGACAGTTGAAGGCGGGAGAATAAGCACGGTAATCAGGCTAAGCCTCTTTGAAGAAGGAAACGGTGAAGGCGATGGATCATACAATATTAGCATCATCCGCATCATCAGCAAAGGGTGTAGATTTTGAGCAGAACAGGCTGTTATCTACATTAGAGCAGTTGCTTTAGAGCAGTTGCTTTCCATTCAGGTTACCGAGGTCAAGTCAGCCTTAGACCAGGTAAGCGACCTCGTTACCCAGGCGCTTGGCGCGGACAAAGTAGACGTTTTTCTCTATACCCCTTCGATTGACACACTTGTTGCCGTGGGGGCCAGCGATACCGCCATGGCGAGGCTGGAGCGGGGTATAGGCATGGACCGTTTGCCGCTTGCCAATGGAGGCCGTAGCGGTAGGGGCGAACACAAGGTTCGCCTGGTTCGGTTATGCGTATTCCAGACAGGGCGAACACAAGGTTCGCCCCTACATTCATTTGTCACCGAGAATGACCACACCCTGAATTTTGCCCCGAGCTAGTTGCGAACCGGCTGTGGCTGTGATATAGTTGCCATCACTTCAGTTGTCGTTGCCGGACAGCCCCTTGAACCGGAGGAGCCGTTTTATAGTCTACGTTACTTGCAACTGGACAATCTCCGGGCTGTGTATCGCTTATATAAAGTGCTCCTCTAGCTGCTCACCAGGGGTAGTAAGGATTAAGAAGCTCTGTTGTAAGCGGTAAATTACATGTAGGAGGAATATAGATGAACCTTTCTGCCCCTAAAGTAACCACCTTTGTGGCCTCGTTGGTAATCGTGCTGGTTGGCCTCCTGGCTGCCGTGGTTACGATCCCCGCCCTAACACCATATGCCTTGTGGATCATACTGTTGGGTTTTGTAGTGCTTGCTGCGGGCGTGGCGATAGAGGGCATGTAGCACCCTTGTTGGTTACATAAAGCCTGAGCGCAACATTAGTGTCCTCCATGCCCGAATAAACGATTTCTGCCTTCCCTTTTACCGCCACCTCCCGGCAATCGTTTCTTTCTCATCGTAATTACGTCAGTCTCATTCCTCGATGCCGACCGCGCATTTGTTACCGCGCGCCACAAAGAATCTTGACACTACAGGCTGTATCTAGTACTATTGACCTATGCCGGTCCTAGCGCCCCATGTACTATGGGCGCTATTTTGGTCCACCAGCAATGTTCAACCCGATGAAACATAGAAGGAGACAGCATGCGAACAGGAGTCAACGTAAGGGCGGTTACCAGGGCAGGCGGAGCGCTCGCTTTTGGGCTGGCGCTTTGCCTGGGCCTAATGGGCGGGCAAGCTTCCGCCGGTATGCCTGCGGGCGCACCCTCAGGTATTACAGCCGCGCAGAGTAGCAAGATCGACGCGCGAGTGTTGAAAGACACCGCAGACGGCAAGGCCGCTGAGTTTATGGTTGTTATGGCAAGCCAGGCTGACGTCAGCGCGGGCCATAACATCAAGAACCACGACGAGCGCGGTTGGTATGTGTATAACACCCTCAAAGCGCATGCCGAGCGCACCCAGTCCGGCATCCGCTCCGTCCTGAGCGCAAGCAACGTCGCACACAAGAGTTACTGGGCTGTGAATGCTCTCCTTGTTACGGGCGACCGCTCGGTAGTTGATAGCGTTGCCGCCCGTAGTGATGTCAGCAAAATCGAGTCGAACCGGCCTACACGCTGGATTGAAAAGCCGGAGATTGCTAACGAAACCAAGGCTAACGTGTCCCCTAATGCTATTGAATGGGGCGTAATGAACGTGAAAGCGCCTGAAGTGTGGGCGCTTGGTTTCCGAGGACAGGGCATGGTCGTCGGCGGCCTCGATACAGGTATCCGATGGACCCACAATGCAATCAAAAACCAGTATCGTGGTTGGGACGGCGTCAATGCCGACCACAACTATAACTGGTGGGATGCCATCCACAGCGGTGGCGGAACATGCGGTCCCAATACGCAAGCGCCGTGCGATGACAACGGGCATGGCACCCATACCGTCGGAACCAGCGTGGGAGATGACGGCAACCCTGGCCCGAACCAGATCGGCGTGGCTCCTGCCGCCAAGTGGATAGGCTGCCGTAATATGAACCAGGGCAACGGCACGCCTGCTACTTACACAGAGTGCTTCCAGTTCACGATCGCCCCGACCGACCTTGCTGGCCAGAACGCCAATCCGGCGTTGCGTCCCCACGTGCTGATCAACAGTTGGGGTTGCCCGGTCAGTGAAGGTTGCACCACAGGCGAGGAACTCAGGACTATTGTAGAGAATACCCAGGCAGCCGGCATCTTCGTGCAAGTGTCTGCGGGTAACGCAGGCCCCGGTTGCAGCAGTGTTAACGATGCGCCCGGTCACTACGCGGCTTCGTTCTCGACAGGCGCCATCGACATTAACAACACTATAGCGGGCTTTAGTAGTCGTGGCCCTGTAACATTAGATGGCTCGGGCCGAATGAAGCCCAACATTTCTGCACCTGGAGTGAACGTGCGTTCGGCTACCAGGAGCAGTGACACTGCATACACCAGCCTCAGCGGCACCTCGATGGCAGGCCCGCACGTGAGCGGCGTGGTAGCCCTGCTGTGGTCGGCGCGACCGGCGTTGGTGCGCGACATTGCAGGCACCAAGAACGTATTGCAGAATAGCGCGAACCCGGCGGTGAACGTGCCGGGCGGTCAGACATGTGGTGGCATACCTCATACCCAGATACCGAACAACACATTTGGGTATGGCCGAGTAGATGCTCTGGCTGCTGTCAATAGCGTGCAGCAAGGCACACCTACCCCTACAGTAACAGGCACTCCGCCGACAGCCACACAAACCCGCACCGTTACCAGCACAGCCATAGTGACACCCAGCGCAACACGCACCTCAACATCTACCCCTAACCCTTGCTTGG
>JBDSDS010000174.1:0-5573 GCA_039920445.1 Chloroflexia bacterium | reverse complement strand
TAGAAGAGCGTAAGCCCAATCATCGTGGCGTACAAGCCGAGCGCGCCCAGGAACTTGCCAAGCACCACCGCCCAGTCCTGGATCGGGGCAGTCAAGAGCAGTTCGAGCGTGCCTGTCCGCGACTCTTCTGCAAGCAAGCGCATCGTAAGCGCCGGGGATATCAGGAGCAGTAAGACTATGATCACGCCAAAGACATTACGCAGGCTCGCGTCGTTCGAGTTGACCGCGAACCAGAAGAAGAAGCCGGTCGCCACGAGCCAAAACGCCACGATAACATATGCAACAGGCGAGACGAAGTAAGAGCGTAATTCCTTACCGGCAATAGTCAGGACGTTTCTCATCGCCGCACCCTCTTTCGTGTGGCGATCCGTTGAGTGGGTTCACCCGTTCGCACAACGCTCCGTGGTGGTCCTATCCTACCGGACTCTGGGGCATCCGGGTCATCTGATTCGCCCCCCAGGTCTGTGTCCTCTTCGTCCAGTTCTTCGTCAGTGAATTCCTCTTCGCGTGAGATAACATCAATGAAAATCTGTTCGAGGCTAGGCCGGACCGATTTTAGCTCCAGCAGATCATAACCCGCCCCAACTACAGCCGATGCGATCTGCGCCCGCAGGTCCACGCCGGTTTGCCCCTCTACGGTGTAAGTGCGAACAAGTCCATCGGCTGAAGTGGCATCTGCCTCCCCACCATTTGCAGGCATCTCAGGAGCAACTGCGGTTGTAACGCCACTCACAGACCGTAAGATTCGCAAGACATCCGAAGTAGGCCCGGAAACCTCTAACTGAACGGTCTTGCGATTAGCAGCATCCTCCGCCAGGTTGATTGGGGTGTCCTGGGCAACCAGCCTGCCACGGTTGATGATAACCACTCGATTGCAGACCATGCTGACTTCAGGTAGTACGTGGGTGCTAAGAATTATTGTTCGCTCGCGGCCTAGTTCGCGTATCAAATCACGAACCTCCGTAATCTGGACAGGGTCGAGGCCCACAGTTGGCTCATCAAGAATGAGCACATCGGGGTTATGCAATAGCGCCTGGGCAAGACCAACGCGCTGGCGGTACCCGCGAGAAAGCGAGCCAATCAGTTTGTCTTGTACGTCATTGAGATTCAGCAAGTCCATGGTCTCGAAGACCCGTGCCCGACGATCCTTTGTGTTATGCATACCGGAAATGCGTCCTCGAAAATCAAGGTACTCACGTGGGGTCAACTCGGTATAAAGAGGCACGGTCTCCGGCAAGTATCCGAGGTGCCTGCGCGCATCCATCGACTTATCGTTTACATCGAAACCTGCTACCCGTACAGTGCCGGAAGTGGCCGGGATATAGCCGGTAATGATACGCATGGTAGTGGTCTTGCCTGCGCCGTTGGGCCCCAGAAAACCGAGGATTTCGCCCCGTTCTACGTTGAAATTAATATCCTTCAAGGCGTGAAATGGCCCGTAGAATTTCGTTAGGTGCTCCACCTCAATCAAGGTGAACTTCCTCCCATTGGTGAATATAGACTGCTTCGGATCGCAATGTGGCTGCGACATAGTTCGAGGCACCGCCTGACGCGGTGCAACAGCCCATTGTAGCCAACACCTATGAGTCTTGTCAAGGAATAGTATGAGATTTACTCTGCGCGCAAACGCTCGATCAGGGAGGTATAACGATGCGCGGCTCGGTTATTCTCGACGCCTTTACGGAGAGCTTCACGTGAGCCGACTAATACGACGAGCTGCCTTGCGCGGCTCACTGCCGTATATAGCAGATTCCGTTGCAATAGCCTACCGTGTTGCTCCAGCACCGGCATGATAATGACTGGGTACTCGCTGCCTTGCGCTTTATGCACCGATACCGCGAAGGCATGGGTCAGCTCGTCGAGTTCCTGGAAGGTATAGGATACCGTCCAGTCCGACTCAAAGCTGACGACTACGGTCTGTTCCTCCATATCCATGCGTATGATCCTGCCGACCTCGCCGTTCGATACCTGCCGGTCATAGTCATTAACGGTCTGCATGACCTTGTCGCCAACCCGGAAGATACGGCTACCGAAGTGGCGCTCGCCCCTGGTCGGATCAGGTGGGTTCAGTGCAGCCTGAAGGTGCGCGTTCAGGGCATCGATGCCGCAGACACCAGCATACATCGGCGCAAGTACCTGTATATCATTGAGGGGGTCCAGTCCGAACTTCTCCGGCACTCTACGTGTAGCAAGGTCTATTACCAGGTTAGCGCACGCAGCGGGTGCAGCCTCGTTGAAAAAGAAGAAGTCCTGGATGTCACGCCCGGTCAAAGGCGACTTCCCTGCGTTTATTAGGTGGGCGTTGGACACAATCGCGCTGCCTTCAGGCTGCCTAAAGATAGTTTCGAGCGTCACCACCGGCACGACTCCGCTCTCCATTATGTCGCGGAATACCGACCCCGACCCAACAGGTGGGAGTTGATCAGCGTCGCCTACCAGCAAGAGGTGCGCGCCACGCGGAACGGCGTTCAGCAACGCCTCGGACAAAGGCAGATCCATCATGGACGCCTCGTCAATAATTACGAGATCAGCCTCCAAAGGCGCGCGTATCTCGTAACCGCCGCCGGGCCTTAGCTCCAACAGCCGGTGGACCGTGCTCGCGCCAACGCCTGTCGCTTCTGATAGTCGTCGAGCAGCGCGACCCGTTGGGGCTGCCAGCGCTACTTGCGAACCCTTCGCCTGCGCCAGATTGACGATACCGCGCATTGTAGTGGTCTTGCCGGTGCCCGGACCCCCAGTTATTACGGCCACGTGCCTGGTCAAGGCACACCGAATGGCGTCTTGTTGCTGAGTGGACATTTGGACGGTCTGGCGGCTTGCCAGGTAACGCCAGGCAGTTTCCCAGTCAGCCCGCTTGAACAATGACAACCTATCGTCGCGGCAATTCGACAGCTTGGTGAGAGCGGACGCCAGGGATACCTCGCTCCCACGCAAAGAGGGCAAATAGGCGTTTCGGACCTCTGCGTCCGCCTCACTTGAGGTCTCTAGCTCGATGAAGCCAAGCTCGACCATTGCGTCCAGGCTAGATGCCACTGTGTCCTGAGAGATCCCCAGTACTTCCGCCGCCTGCCTATTTAGCTGCTGAATCGGAAGGTATACGTGGCCGGAAGACGCCGCCTGGGTGAGAACATGCGTGAGGCCGGCCCCAATGCGCTGCGGTGCGTCTCGCAGCACTCCCGCACGTTGGGCGATGCCGTCCGCGACAGCAAAAGAAACGCCATATATCTCAGCGGCCAGGCGGTATGGCTGCTCTCTAACAACGGCCTCGGCTACGCTTCCGTACTTCCGAAGCACACGCACCGCAAGTGTCACGGGTAGACCTTGCGCCTGCAAGAATCCCATCAGGTCCTTGAGAGCGCGCCGCTCCGCCCAGGTAGCCGCAATCTGCGCTGCCTTCTTGCGGCCCATGCCTGGCACTTCGGACAGGCGTTCAGGAGAACCGTCGAGAATAGAGATCGTATCGAGACCGAAAGTGTTGACTATATGCTCAGCCACAACCGGCCCCACACCCTTCAGAAGACCAGACGAGAGGTAGCGTTTGAGCGCGGCTGGGGTTCCTGGCGACGCCGTTTGGTAGCGCGCCACGGTGAATTGCCTACCGTATTGTGCGTGATTCGCCCAGGTTCCCTCTACGCGCAACCCCTCGCCAACGACAATGCCCGGCAGATGCCCCGCGACAGTGATAAGCTGCTTCTGTCGTGGAACCTTCAGCCGGGCAACGCTGTACCCGTTCTCCTCGTTGAGGTATGTGATTTTGTCAACTACTCCGTCAATCGTCTCCGGTTGCCCAGATTCGTGAGCGGGTGCAACAGTAGACCTGCTTTGCGCCATCTAACCTCGTTAAAATGGTAGTTCGTCCGCATCATCAAATCCGGCGGACACCGGCTCCAGGACGCGGCGACCCGCACGTCGTGTTGGGTTTTCGGCAGGCTTTACCTGCTCCGAGATCACCTCTACATCGGAGGATGTCGATAGGCTGCCCTTGCCATCAAGTATCAGCATATCCGAGGCCACGACTTCAGTCCGGTACTGCTTCTGGCCGTTCTGCTCCCAGCTTCTCGTCCGTAGTCGCCCCTCCACATAGACTAGCCTTCCCTTGGAAAGGTACTCTCCACATGTCTGGGCCAGTCGATCCCAGGCAACTATGTTGTGCCAATCCGTCTCTTCCTGCAACTCGCCATCCCGGTTTTTCCACTGGCGGTTGGTTGCCAGGGAGAAGGATGCTACGGTGAGGTCTGTCGCCGTCACCTTGACCTCAGGATCGGCACCCAGTCTGCCAATTAACTGCACTCTGTTCAATGTCTTCGCCATTGCTCTATCTCCTCAATCAAAGCTAATACTCTGCGATTAATCTAAGTCAAACTAACTCAAACTAACTCAAAGAACTTGTAAGAAACTTATCCGGCCCGGGCAGCACCTGTACGCCTTGTCGAAACGGCGGATCGATTACCACCCTCAAGTGAGGTCAGGTTGGCGCGCTCACGCCCTCGTGCAGGCTCGTTCATCGACACAGCCACTCTTGGCGAAGCAGCAGGCATGGACGGTTCGATAACATCACGCTGAGACCGTTCCGCCATCTTAGCGCGTAGGTCCTGCACACGCTGGGCAACAAGCCTGTGATGGTGCGCCGTCTCGTAAGCGCGAATGTAATCGCCGACACACAGCATCATTTTCATCATGTCGGCTTCGGGAATACGCATGCTCATCCGTGCGGCTGGCTCTCCGGCTGGGGATACGCCGCCTGTCTCTGTACGGCGACCTGGGCCGTTTGAAATGGTAAAGCGATATGGGAACCGCGCGAACCGGCCGCCGTCACCCTCGTCCCATTCCAGCACAATAGTGCGGCTCTCTAAAGAGCCGTCTTCGCGTTGGCTTCCGCCAAATTTCTCCCACTTCCCCCCGGTCACGGGCGCAAAATGCCTGTTGACTATCAGGTGGGCCAGCAGGCGGGCGTCATCCCGGTCGAGCCAGGCGCTCGCGTGGCCGGTCTGCCGGTTCGTGGCCTGGTCGTAGCCTGCTATCTCGATCTTCATCTTGTCGATACGCAGCGCGTCGTAGACATTGAAGAAATGCTTATTGGTTGCGTAAACGTAAACTTCCGGTGAAATCTTGGGCGTTCTCTCTCGATCTTCCAACTTAGTAACTCCTCTCAACACACTCTAAAATCCAAAAACTCGATTATGCCACCTTCTGTGCCTCCTCCGATTCCTCGATAAAGCCGCACATCAGCAGACTTGTTACATGCCGACAAGAAGGACGCGAGCACTCGCACAGCAGGCTGCTTCCACGCACCCACACTGTAACCGGCACCTCATCGCCGTTTTGCACGCGAAATAATCCGCCTGATCCGGTAACCCGGATGCGCGTCAGGCTGTTCTCACCATGCAGACTGCGAATCTTCTTTTCCATGCTATCCTCCGTGCTGAACATCTGTTCTATTATAGCACGGAAGTTCTACAAAGTCAATAGTTTGACGGCAGGAAAATACTGCCTAGTTAGGCAGGGAATTGGAAGGATGTTAGAGGATTGAAAAGCAGCGTTGTTTTACCGCAATTGGCTCAGCGCGAGCCTGA
>JBDSDS010000173.1:0-7690 GCA_039920445.1 Chloroflexia bacterium | reverse complement strand
GGTATAGGGATGGGGTGTTATGCGTGGAGGAAATACCTGTCGAGGAGATTGCCGAATGGTATGGCACACCTTTATATGTGTACAGTGCTGAAGTATTGGAGAAGCAGTACCGAAGGCTTGAGGATAGCCTGGGCGGGTTGGCTGAGAACGTGCTGATTTGCTACGCGCTCAAGGCAAATGCCAATCCGGTGCTGGGGGGGATGCTCGCGGGGTGGGGTGCGGGAGCGGATGTGGTTTCGGGTGGCGAGATATACATGGCGCGAAAAATGGGCTTCCATGCGACCCGTATTGTATTCGCGGGCGTTGGCAAGACACGACGCGAGATGGCCGAGGCATTGGATGTGGGCGTGCGCGCGTTCCACGTAGAATCGGCAGGCGAATTGGAGGCCCTTGCCTCTGTCGCCGAGGAGATGGGCAAAGTGGCTCCGGTCGCGGTCAGGATAAACCCGGACGTAGAAGCAGATACACACCCCTACATCACCACCGGAACAAAAGCAAACAAGTTCGGGGTCAGCCCATCCGAAGCGGCCAATCTAATCAGGCAGGCATCGGGGTCACAGTCACTCAGGCCTGTAGGGCTGCACGCGCATATAGGTTCTCAGCTTCCCAAAGTGCAGCCGGTGATTGAGGCTACCAGGTGTCTTCTGGAGCTATGGGATCTTCTTGCCTCAGAAGGCATACAGTTACACGAGCTTGATATCGGGGGTGGACTCGGTATCACTTACAAGCCGGGAGAGCAGCCGGAAGGGCCGGAAGCACTAGCATCAGGATTGCGTCCTCTTTTGGCCGGACGAAAGCTTGACCTTGTACTTGAACCGGGACGCTTTATCGTTGGGCCTGCTGGGGCACTACTCACTTCTGTACTTTATGTCAAGCAAACTGAGGCTGTGGAAGGTCAAACCCATACATTTGTAGTAGTTGATGCAGGCATGAACGACTTGCTCCGTCCCTCCCTCTACAGCGCCTGGCACCCTGTATGGACTGCAAAGGAAGCGGATATGGAAATGGGAGAACCTGTAGACATAGTAGGTCCGGTGTGCGAATCGTCTGACGTTCTCGCGCACGAAAGAAGGCTCGGCAAGGTGCGGCCTGGGGATGTGCTGGCCGTTGGGCAGACAGGCGCATACGGCTTCTCGATGGCCTCGAACTACAACGGCCGCCCACGACCCGCCGAAGTGCTGGTAAGAGGCCGAGACGTAAGGGTAATACGAGAGCGCGAGACATACGAAGATCTCAGATAGACATCCAGGGCAAGCGTCTTGCGCTCTTCTCTGTGGTATACTATCTCGCAATGCAGAAGGAAGCGTCACGGGACGAGGACTCGGCGAGGCAGGCCAACCCTGATGGGGAGACCCGCCAGATGCCCGTTGTCAAATCTCCCCAGGTAGAAGCTACGTCGTCTTCCGATGAGGCTACCCCCGCCCTCGATTCACAGTCCCACCACACAAAAGTCTTTTCCGCTACCTCCGCTGTGCCCGAAGAGACAGTGCCGATGCAGATTTCGGCCTGGACGCAGCCGGTGCCTGTTGCATCTGAGCCGCCCCACAAACCGCCTCCTCTCCGGCGTAAAGACCCGCACGCAGGCACGTCAGGCAGGCAAACAGAACTCAATCCCCGGCCCGGCCTATTCACAGGCGAACTGCGCCGGGCGCTGCCGCAGTGGACCTTGCCCCTCGTCACTTTCCAGCCTGTCAGTGTTTGGTTGGGGGCGCGCATTGGCCTCACGCTGCTGGCATTTCTTGCGGGGCTGATGCTGCCTGGTCTCCCGCCGAAGGGCACTGCCAATTGGTATGGCTCGCCTGGTGGACCAGAGCTTACCGGCTTCGTAGACCGCATCGCAGGCGTCTGGACACGCTGGGATGGGCAGTGGTATCTCAAGATCGCCACAGAAGGGTACAGCCGCGACGACGGCTCGGCGGCGTTTTTCCCGCTTTACCCCTGGTTGGTACAGGTCGTCGGGTGGATGGCCGCCGAGCGTTATATCTGGGCGGGGATTTTGCTGTCGTCGGTATTCTTCTTGGGTGCGCTTATCCTGCTGCATCGCCTGGTACGTCTCGATTTCCACCCTGAGGACGCAGGGCGCACAGTCTTCTACCTGGCCGCTTTTCCAATGGCATTCTTCTTCTGGGCCGTCTACAGCGAATCTCTATTTCTCTTCCTGGCGGTGGCTGCCCTGCTTACCATGCGTACCGGCAGATGGTGGTGGTCGGCTGTGGCTATATCGTTCGCCATATGGACGCGTAGTACCGGCGTGCTCTTGCTCCTGCCGTTTGCATGGGAGCTTTTCAGAGCATACAGGCCGCAGATACCAAAAGAGCCGAACGCTATACCCCCTGCTCGCCCGCATCCGCTCATCGTCGCTTCCCTTGCAGTACCGATGCTTTCGATACTGGCGCTGCTTGGATGGTCAGCCTTCCAGTTCGGTGACCCTTTTGCTTCGTTGAACGCGCAGACAGGGTGGAACCGGCGCTTCTCGTGGCCCTGGCAAACAGTGGCGGATGCCTTCAGGGAAGCTAACGCCATGCAATTCCAATTCCAGCCGGAGAACCAGAGCTGGACCTACCTCGCCTCGCTCCTATTCGCGTTCGTAGTGGGTGCGCTTGCGCTCAGGTGGCTCAGGGGCAGCTACAACCTCTACTTATGGGCGGGCATAATCTTCCCCCTTTTCTCAGCCACGCGCTTTAACCCGCTCCTGTCCTACCCACGCTTCATTATGATACTCTTTCCGGCGTTCATAGTGCTCGCGTTGGTAGGTCGTAACCGCTACGCCCACCAGATTATCACCTGGACGAGCCTGCTGCTGCTCGCACTTTATACTATCAGGTTCGCCAACTGGTACTGGGTAGCGTAGAACTGCTGCCTGGTGCGGCGTTAGTCTCTAGGAAGTGCAATATGGAATGCCGGGTGAGGGACATCCCCATCTATTATGAGGAAATGGGTGCGGGCCGACCCATGCTCATGCTCCACGGCTCACACACCGACCATCGTGAGATGGTCTACAATATGGAGACGCTATTCGAGCAGCGGTCGGGTTGGCGGCGCATCTACCCCGACCTACCAGGCAGGGGCAAAACGCCGGGAGCCGACTGGATCACGGGCGAAGACCAGATGCTGGAGGTCACGCTTGACTTCCTCGATGCTGTAGCGCCCGGAGAACGATTCGCTGTGGCAGGTTACTCTTACGGTGGCTACATGGCGCGCGGCATTGTTTACCGTAGAGGGACCCAGATGGACGGCGTGATGCTGGGCGCGCCGTCTGTTGAGAGGGATCGAGCAAAATCCGATCTCCCCCCACACCAGATTCTGGTGCATGACCCCGACTTCGTCGCTGCCCTGGAGGAGAACGAACAAATGATTCTGCGGGTAGCTGTTGTTCAGAGCATGGAAAGACTGGCTTCATTCAGGGCCGCCATCATGTCAGGCTTCGCCGTCGCAGACCACGCATTCCTCAAGCGAGTAGGTGCCAACCTTGCGTTCTCTTTTGAAGTCGATAAGCCTGAGGAGCCGTTCCCAGGCCCGGCGCTAATCGTGACAGGTCGCCAGGATTCGATGTGCGGATACCGGGAAGCCTGGACGCTCCTCGATAACTATCCACGCGCTACATTCGCTGTGCTGGATCGCGCCGGACACGGGGTAAGCGGTGAGCAAAAGGTCTTATACCGCGCCCTGATAAGTGAGTGGCTGGACCGTGTGGAGGAATATTCGGCGGGACATTAGTAGTTCGCTCTTTTGCAAGTAGGCTCTAAATCATGTCCGTAAACATCTGGGACCTTGATACGCCTGCCCTGCTGGTCGATATTGACCGGCTGGAGCACAATCTTGCCCGAATGTCTGCGCGGTGCCGCGATGCCGGAGTGAAGCTGCGTCCACACACCAAGACACACAAAACGCCTGAGATAGCCCGGATGCAGTTGCAACATGGAGCAACAGGCATCTGCGTCGCCAAGGTGGGTGAGGCGGAAGTAATGGTGGCGGCAGGCATCGACGATATTTTCGTGGTCTACCCGGTGCTTGGCGAGCAGAAGTATGAACGGTTGTTGCGCGTTATGGAGAGGGCCGACGTTCGCATCAGCCTCGACTCGTATGAGGTGGCGGAGGCGGCGTCCAACTTCTTCGCGGGCCATAAGAAAAGACTCAAGGTGCTGCTGGAGATGGACAATGGCTTTGGACGGTGCGGCCTTCAGAGCGTGGAAGAAGCATGCACGCTGGCCGACCGCATCGCCGACCTGCCGGGCGTGACGCTCATCGGCGTGATGGCTTTCGCCGGACATTCGTACCGCACGACCACTACGAGCCAGATGATACAAATAGGCCGGGGAGAAGGCTCGCAGACTGTGAGTGCTGCCGAGGCATTACGGGCAAGGGGGCATAATATCGAGGAGGTGAGCATTGGCAGCACACCGACTACCCCTTATGCCGTCCGCGTGGAAGGTGTGACTGAGGCGAGACCCGGCGTGTACGCATTCATGGACCAGAAGCAGATTACCCTTGGGAGTGCGACGCTCGAAGAATGCGCGCTGACAGTGCTTGCCACAGTCGTGAGCCACCCCAGGCCGGACAGGTTCATAGTAGATGCAGGCTTGAAGGCATTGTCGGGTGACACATTCGGCCTCGATAACTATGGGATGCTGCTAGATCGTCCTGAGATAAAGATCAACTGGGCATCAGAAGAACATGGTGTAATCCAGCTCCGGCCCGACCAGGCTATCCCGAACCTGCGGATAGGCGATAAGGTGCGTATAGTGCCCGACCACGCCTGTGGGACGACGAATATGCACGATACGCTCGTCGTGACACGCGGTGAACAGGTGGTGGAAGAATGGAGAGTGGCGGGGCGGGGCAAGTTCAGATAGCGACAAGGAGTTAGCATGTTCGGACAACGCCTGGGTAGCGGCGATGATGGTTTTACAGACCTCTTAGGGCCGGAGAGGGTCGCCAAGTATGATCTGCGCCCGGAGACTTACGGTACGATCGATGAAGCGACGAGCGCGCTTGGCCTGGCGCGTGCCCTGTCGCAGCAAGACCGCGTCCGCGACATAATAATGCACGTGCAACACGATCTCTACCTGATGATGGCAGAGGTAGCCACCCCAGCGGCACAGGTCGAGAAGATACCTTACAGAATAAAGCCGGAGCAGGCAGACTGGCTCGATACGACTATCAGAGAATTAGAGGGCGAGGTCGAGATGCCCAAACAGTTCGTGCTGCCCGGCGCGAGCGTGGCGTCAGCGGCTATCGACATGGGCCGCACCATCGTTCGCCGTGCCGAGCGCCACGCGGTCGAGCTTGTGCATAGGGAACAGATGCCTGCGGGTAATGTCCTGCGCTACCTCAACAGGCTGTCGTCGCTCCTATTTGTGCTGGCCAGGTATGAGGAAGCGTCATCGGGCACACCATTCGATATAGCGAAGAGGTGATATGTGAATATCATGCTTTCTTCTTGCGTGCTTTCGCAGCAGCTTTATTGAGGTTCTCGGTAACTCTAAATTGAACAATTTTGCTTATCAGTTCCAGAGGCAAGGGCTGGGTGAAGGGGAATCTGATAGCGCCCGGCGTGCATTCATACTTGGCTAATTCGTCCTTGAATGCCTCAGGAACCCCACTTGATGCTGGATAAAAGCCGATGTGATTCTTCGCCGCAGCAAAATAGACTAAATTGCCGTTCAGCGCGAACGCGGGCATTGCATAGCTTATTTTCTCCTCTGCGTCAGGCGCGGCAGCTTTGATGGTGGCTCGTACCGTTTCAAGGAGTGCTTGTTTGTCATCAGGGAAGGTGGCGATATACTCGTCAATTGAACTGAAGCCGGCTTTGCTGTTATCCATGGGCGTTCTATTTCCTCCTATGTGGGATAGCTGCTAAACAGCGTGCTCCCTGCGTAACCACAACACCGCTACCAATGCGACAATACCGAGCAGACCTGTGGCGAGAATAAGGCCGTTGAAGCCCTGGCCTACCCATTTGATGAAAAAGCCGCCCCCGCCGCTGCCGATCAACTGCCCCAGACCGAGGAAGACCGAGTAAAGGCCCATCACTGCACCGCGATGCTCTACACGCGCACCCGATATCTCGGCCAGATAAGCCAGGGCGATGGGCGTGAAGCCACTCACCAGGAAGATACCTACTACCAATATCGGCATCCATACGATTGTACCCAATATGCCGGGCAGCAGATCATTATTCACACCAAACAGGGCTGCACAAAACATAAAAAGGCCAGCGACGGCTGCCAGCATCACATCGGTCTTGCGTATGCGGCCATAAGTCAGGCTCCAGAGTAATATGCCAACCATAAATACCACACCGAAGCCCGCGAAGATGAAAGAAACCTGTGAGGTCTCGAACTTGCCGTCAAGTATCTGGTCTGGGAATGCACTGACGGATCCTGTTCTCGGCTTGATCATAAGCGGCTGGACAAGATTGCCCATGAGGCCGACCACGGCGTTGATTGCCAGCCATGCGGGCACGAAGGTTCGCAACGCAGGCTCTTTGAGGAGGGCGGCATAAGAATTGAGGCGGCTCTTCAGGAGGGCACGCACCGGGGTGCTGGAAGCAACAACTGCCATCTTATTTGTGGTATGGTGCTCGCGCGCCTCGGTAGGCAGGGTCTCCGGCACGAAGAAGAAGAGCATAAGGGTGGCTATCAAATAGAAGAACGAGATGATAAAGAATCCGGTAGTCTGCAATGCTACCCATAGTTGACCACCCAGGATCGTGCCACCCACCAAACCTATGAGGAAGCTAATCTCATAGAAGCCCATGACACGCCCACGCATTTTGGTGCGTTCCGGGCTATCACCGGCAGTAGCATCGGCCAGGTAGCCAAGTGCGCTCGGTACTTTGGCCGCTGTGGATACGCCTTCTAGCAAGCGAGCCACGGCCAGGATAAAAACGCCGACGAACGCTATTGAAGCAATCGCACTCAAGGGGTAAATAGGCAGGGCTATTACGCCGAGCAGTGGGCCGATAATCAGTATGGGTCGGCGGCCACGCAGGTCGCTAATCGCCCCAAACACAGGCGCGAGCGTTAGTTCCGTCACGTAGAAGAGGGCCGCCAGGATGCCTATTAGGTCTGTATCGGCATTTATGACCTGTTTCAGGTATGCGCCGAGCATAAATGCGGTTGATGCCCCGGCCAGGCGTAGCACAAAGCTGGACGCGATTACCACCTTGAGGGCGGTGCCTAGGCGGTTCGTCGAGGAGTCGGCGGGCGCGACACCTTCCTCTGCGGTTAGAGCAACCTCAGCCGGTATAACCAATTCTTCAGGTGAAATCATTGACATACGCGCTCAGAATATCATACCCGCCTGCTAGAGGCAAGTGCTGATGAGTGATGAGTGATGAGTGATGAGTGATGAGTGGTGAGCGAACCAACTTCCCATTGTCATTCTGAACGCAGTGAAGAATCCGTTTTGTTCCCCAGCACCCGCTCTCCCCTACGGATTCTTCACTGCGTTTGGTACCGTGCTAACAAAGATGTGTCAGGTTTGACAGCGCCCGGCGAGAGTTCGCTACGCTCATATTCGCAGGCTACATGCAAGCAAAGTCCGCCTGCGCGGACTAACCTTCCCTCAGAGAGTCCGCGCAGGCGGACTTTGCTCGTGAACAGACCGTGAATATGAACGTAGTGAACTCTCGCCGGGCGTTACCTGACATATTTTCGTTAGTGAGGTATTCAGAATGACAAAGCAT
>JBDSDS010000172.1:0-7144 GCA_039920445.1 Chloroflexia bacterium | reverse complement strand
CAGTCTGCCTGGTTTTGGAGCGCGGGAACTTGATCCTCAGCCAACCGAATAAAGCAACAGCGAGCAGGGCGACGAAGGAGAAGACCATGAGCAGTCCGGCGATGTTCAGCCCAGCCGGTGCACCATTATCAATACTGTAAGTATGCATTGACTTCATACCGAACCACTGAACGAGATAATTCACACCCATGAACGTGAATAGCACAATGATGAACCCGATCAGCGATAGCCAGGCCATAGTGATCCCTCGCACCCCTCGCTGGACACGCACGTGCAAATAGGCTGCGTAGGTAAGCCAGGTAATCAGCGCCCATGTCTCCTTCGGGTCCCAACTCCATGCCTTCGTCCAGGCTTCCTGCGCCCAGATTGCCCCAGTGATGAGCAGGAGGGTTTGCAGGGGGAATCCTACCGCCACCGCGCGGAACATAAACTCTTCTATGGCAGCCTCTGACGGCAAAGCGCTGGCGAGCCTGGAGCGCATATAGTGCTTCGCAACAAAAGTAAGTCCGGCCCCCGCCGCCACCGCGAACGCACTATAAGCCAGAATCGCTATAGATACGTGTATGATAAGCCAGTAGGAGCGAAGAGCCGGAACAAGCTGGACCGTCTGCTTCAATTCACCGGGGATGAACCAAAGCGCATAACTTTGCAAGCAGAAGATCAGAAGAATTACAAACGCCCCCAACGCCCTCGTCTTCAATATACCCTCAAACAAAACGAGGTAAATGGTGGTAGTACCCCATACGAGCATCGTCGCAATCTCGTACAGTGTAACAACCGGATAATGGCCGGATTCTACCCAGCGCTGTCCAATAGCAATCGTCATGCAGAGCCATGCGAGCACTACCAGGCCAACGGCCAATCTACCCAGGGCAGGCGCATACGTGACCCGAGGTCGCTCACCCTCTTGCGAGTCCATGTTGACATCAACGGTCCCACCAGCCGCGCCCCCAGCCCCGGCGAGCGCCATGAGCGTAGCGAACTCTCGCTGTGGAACCCTTAATGCTCGGCTAGATAGCGAGATCAAATAGGCGGAGTAGAAGACAAAAGCCGCCAAGTAGCAAACGTAGGCCGCCGAGGTGAGCGTCGCCTCGTTCAGCCCAAAGACATATTCTTCAAAACCCATATCATCCCCCTCTATTTCTCATAACTTCCGTTTCTGGCTTTCATTACTTTAGGATTTATCCACCGGAGTAGGCAGTGCTTTCGACCCAGCGACCAGTGCCTCATACGCCCGGGTCGCCAGCTTTTCGAAATCTCGCTCAAAGCTAACCTTGTTCTTGTCGGCCAGCCCTGCGATGATTATATCACTCGTGCCAGGCACAGTCGTGGAAGGCGAAACCTTCGCCCAGCATCGCGTATAGGTCGTGTAAAGCGATACCGTGAAACCCAATGCCATGATACCGAAAAAGCTACCAACAAGCCCCAATCCGGGGTCCTTCGCCACCTCAAGCACAGTCGCCGTGTCCTTTTCGAAGGTGAACGAGTAGTCTTCGTATCCTGGGAGCCTAAGCGGGCTGGAGCGCGGTACAAAGGCATCGAAGATCGGCTTGTCAAACTCCTTGCCCACATAGCCCCGAACGTACAAGGGTGGGTTCTCGCCATCTACCCTTGCTACATCTTGGTAATAGGTCATCTCAAGTGTAAGGATTTTGTCCTGTGCGGAGACCTGCAACAGGTCCATTGGCTGATTGTCGGTGCTGGTGAATTTGAAATCTATTAGAACCTCACCCAACTCAGTTGTCGATGTGATCGGCCCCGATGCGCCCATCTCTCGTAATGGGACTGGCAACCCGGAGGCATCAGTCGCGCTGGCGTACAGGACAGGCTGGTAGCTCACGAGGAAGAAGTTCGTGCCCTTGTAGTTCAGAGGATCATTTACGATGATTGTCTTTGTCAGGACTTCACGCCCACCCTCAATCACCGCCAACGTGTTCCTGTACTCCTTCACCGTTACGCCGTCATCGTAATACTCGATAGCAAAGCCGTCGTTACGCACTTCAAAGTTGGTATCATGACCGACGTTCACCGGCTTACCTGGATAAAAGAAAACAGACTGCTCGCGCCAGCCAAAGTTTGCCAGCCCCGCAGCCGTTACGATCAAAGAAACAAGCGCAGCGTGGCTGACGAAAGTGACAAGCTTACTCCACCGATCACGGTCAGCATAGATGTGGATTCCCCGTCCATCCATCGAACCTTCCGTCAAAACACGGTAACGGCTTCGCTTGAGCGCGCTTGCTACGGCATTTCGCGCGGCGTCAATCTCCATCGGCACAGCGCGAAACTGGGCCTTCTCCG
Source organism: Chloroflexia bacterium (assembly GCA_039920445.1). Taxonomy (GTDB): domain Bacteria; phylum Chloroflexota; class Chloroflexia; order QHBQ01; family JADMIH01; genus JADMIH01. The sequence goes on along the minus strand of JBDSDS010000172.1, from coordinate 4,846 downwards.
TCAAACCGGCCAGAAATGAATCGCTGACCCGCACAGTCGGACTGCCGATTTGACGCATGATTGGCTGCCAGCGGTTGAGCGTACAGGCGATGATGCCGAAGACCACCACAACCACCAGCATCCGAAACCAAAGCGAGTTATAGAGGTCGTAGAATCCCGCCCAGTAAAGCAGGTCGGAAAGAGGGCCGTACCTGCCGCGAGCATCCATCAGGAAGCGCTGAAGCTCAGTCTCAAAGCTCTGTATGCCCGGCTGCATCTGCGGGACTAACGTGCCGAGCATCGCTGCCACCGCGAGTGCGACGTTCATACCGATAGCAAAGCGAATCGAGCAAAGAAGGCTCCAGATCGCGTCTGTTGGGTCGCGGCGACTTCGGCGGACAACCGCCGGAAGACCCTGATTCGGAGCGCCACCTATTTGGGGCTTGGCTAGCCTCGCTTGGGTCTTAGGAAGGATCGAGGCGTCATGTGCCATCTACATTATCACCTGGGTCACCTGGGTCACCTGGGCCACCTGACTATTTCTGCGCTTGGCCTGCTTAGTTTGCATAAGGAATCGCCGACGGCAAATAGCTCAATATGGGTGAATCTTACCACCGCTAGAGTGAGCCGTCAACTATTTACAGATGAATAATGCCTTAACGTCGTAGGGCTGCGGCCAGGCGAAGTCTGACTAGAGATGGGCCTGTCTGCTATCTTACTAGGTCTAATGTCGCCGTCGCCGAACTCGGCCCAAGTGTTGGACAGGCACTTTACGCCACAGCCGCTTCCGCAGAGAATCCCACGACTTGTTGAGCGTTGCCTGCTCTGCGGGGCCAAGCGGCCTCCCACCAAACCTCTCCCGAACGTAGGCCCTGGCTATAGCCCGCGTGAAGACCGAAGTGCCTCTGACTTCCCGTGACAACGCCTCGCTGAACTCGAACGGCGTCTGGTGCGCCGCAGGACCAAGCCTCCCAAGCCGCGCCCAACGCAGCATCCGTCCGTAATAAGCGATAGCGGTCGTCGGAGATTTCCTACGCAATGGGCTAAACGGGAGGAAAAGTAATGCTGCCGCAAGGCTGACTACCGCAAGGACTAACAGCCCACCACCAAAGGCGCCACCTGTCGTGTCGACACGAGCGGCTGCTGCGGCGGCTGCTTCTTCTTGTTGCCGTTTTTCCTCAAGGTTTCGTGCCTCTTCCTCTTCCCTGAGATTGGGCTTTTCCTCTATGGCGGCATTGGGCGTAGGCTCAGGAATGATGGAGCTTTCTGCCGTCTCACGAGTAACCACAGCCTCCGAAGGCGTTGGCTCAAAGTTGATCCAGCCATAGCCAGGGAAGTAAACCTCCGGCCAGGCGTGAGCACGTGCCTCTGTGACCACATACGTTTGCGCTGTGCTGTCGTAATTGCCCGGCGCGTATCCGGTCGAGAGCCGAGCTGGAATACCAATGGATCTCAGCATGACAATCATCGACGCAGCATAATAAGTGCAATACCCCTGCTTGTTCTGAAATAGGAACCACTCAACCGGATCAGTTCCGGCGGGCGGGGTCGGAATGTTGGTGTTATAGGTATAATTGTCACGCAGATATGCCTCGATTGCGCGGGCCTGGTCGTATGGATTAGAGGCATCGGCCTCGAAAACAACAGTTGCAGCAAGCTCTCCAATTTCACGGGATCTACCGGCCGGCAGTGCCATGTAGCGGGTCAGCCACCCATCATAGTTGGCGCTGGCGCTCTGCAACTCGGCAGCCGTGGCGCGAGAGATCGAAGAGACAGCATCGTATCGGTCGTTCTTTTGGACAGGGTTCACAGCACGTATGGCTGAGATATCGTCATAGACAGGAACCTGGCCCTGCGCTAGCACTCTTATACTAAAGCCCGGCGCATTCTCAACAATAATCTCAAGTGCCACACCTCGCTTCGACAACTCGGCTATTTGTTCGCTGATTAGCCTGCCCTTCTCGCCCTCCGAGATCTTATTTAAGAGCGTGTATCCGCTATCCACAGACTCCGTCTTGAACGTATCACGTAGCTCGTGCTGGGCCTCTCGGAGAAGCAAAATGACGGAGCGCAACTCCAGGGGCAGAGAGTCTATGCTGCCGCCATCGCTGTACAGAGCGTCAACATCGTATGCCTCATCTATGTCGCGCCAGGAGACCTCCAGCCTGCTCGGTGCATCAAGGCTCACAGGACGCAGGGAGGTAAAGAGGATGTCTTTCTTCGGGCTGGCAATCTGAACAGTGTATGTTACCTCAGTGCGAGCAAGGTCGAGTGAGTTCAATGGCTGGCCCGCGTCAAGGTGGAGGCGAGGGCTTAGGTCCGGTACGTGAAAAGTGTCTTCCGCCGTGTTTTCCCAACCTATGCCATTGTACTGGTCGTAGGTCGTTGTGCGTAAATAAAGACCTTCCTTTGACTTGACCACTAAGGCAACCGAGTCGGACAGGTTAAGCGCTCCACCCATCGTGAAAGAGTCACTGAAAGAGGAATACCCTCCGACTGAGGCGTTACCTGGTAACTGAGACCAAAGTCGGCTCATATTAGTCTGGAAATCGACCCACGGCTGGTTCACCTGCTCCCACATGCCGTTCAGGGTAGTGTTCACTGATGTGGTTGGCACGAACCACATAGATAACGCGAGCGCAACCGACACCGAACTACCTGTCCACAAGAAGGCCCAGGTCAGACCAGGAGAATAATTCACTCTCTCGCGCTGCCACCGCTCTTCCTTGGTAAGCAGATTGAAGCGAATCATGAGGAGGAGGGCGCTGAACATGAATACGATGATGTAGCCGTTGATATCAATGCTTGAATAGGAGATGTTGATCAAGAGCGCAATGCCGTTCGGCACCAAAGCCCACCAGAGCTGCCGAGATCGAAAAACAAAATAGGCGCTGCTGTACGCGAGGACCCAGGCGACAATTGCCAATGAGAGAATGAAGACTACAAGGTCATCGCTCACATCCTGCCGAATAGCCACCCCGATCCAGGTGGATGTGCGCGCCAGGAGGTCTTGCACACGCTCCTGAACGGTGCCAAACCGAGGGTCGCGCATTATGCTGGCCGTGGCCAGTAGCACGGTGATCAGACCAATCTGAAGGCCGACAAGATCAAGTAAGAAGCGAGGAACACGATTGATCTTCGCCAGAATCACCCCGGTCAGTAACCCAATCAAGGTGATTGGGGTCAGCACAGACAGCCCGTCCGACCATTGGGCATGCTGAACGGAGAGTGTTACGCTGAAGAGCAGGAGAGCGAGAAGGCCAACAGTAAGCCAGCCTTCCTGGAGTCGAAGAAACTTAGGCATAATTTGAAATGAGTTCTAAAGGGGCTTGATTTTAGCCTGCCCATGACGGAATATAGTGTATCTTGTTGTATAAGTTAAGTATACCGGATTACTCACCAGGCACCAAATAGCGTGGTCTGATTCTTCATGAGCTTTGTATCACAACTATATAACGCCTGCGGGTTACCTTAAGTTTCGTGATGCAAACTGGCCGTATTCCTGACCCAGGGCAGAGTTGATAGAGTCGTCACGCTTGACCAGATAGCTCGGAACCTTAATGGCCGATAGCGCGCTCACAAGAAGCATGGGATTGCCCTCACCGCCAAAAGTCCCAGGTTCAACAAGTACCGCTACGCTGGTAATCCCCTTGTAGAGTTGTACTTGAAGAGCCCCTACCCAACTTTCGTCCAGCGACGGAGTCACTATCACTATCGTATCTTGCCTGCTGAATTGACGGCTCTCCGCCGTGAGCAATTCACCCAGACCCACAGTGCCCTCGGCCCGCAGGACTGCGAGCGCCCGCAGCATTTTTACAAGCTGACGGCCACCTCGGTCGGCGGGCAACGTTACCTTGTGCTGTCCCCAGGCGATCAAGCCGACCGACTTGCCCTGTTCCAGAAAGTACGATGCAAGTGACGCGGTAACGGCGACTGCGTACTCTTCGGTGGTAGGATCGAGTGGCACCGCGACCGTTTCGGTCAGCGTGGTTGATCGTACAGGCAACCCGTGATCAGTTAGGCGCGATTCGCCTCGAGAGCCAGTGGTCCCGGCAGTTTCATAAATACTGGATTCGCTCGCTGATACATGTACCTCTTCCTGGAGATCAAGGACCAGCCACAGGTCGGCGGTCGGGTCCAGCTCAAATTCTTTTACCATCAGCTTTTGCGTGCGAGCGCTTATCGGCCAGTGGATACGATTTGTCGGGTCGCCCGCCTGGTACTCTCGTATTCCGGCAGCATTAGGCGTCGAATGGTATGCTCGACGCTGAGTGCGCGTCCCGCCCGGCAGATCACTTGCGGGCAGGCCGAATGAGCTAAGTGGTGCCGTAGCCGGATAGACTATCAGTTCGCCTTTGGTATCGAATAAGCGGCTGGTTTGAAACAGACCAAAGGGGTCGCCTGTCTGGATAAGCGTGGGGCCCAGCCTGTATAGTCCGCGCCGGAGACATCTGGTCCGCACGTTCCAGCGTTTCGCCTTGTTGCCTGGTAAGGTTACGACTGCTCCTACCTGATGCCCAGGAAGAGTGGAGCGGTCACGGACCTCGATCCAGAGCTTGCGAAGCCATGACAGGTTCCGAACCTCGATAGACTCGTGGATGACCTGACCAACCTGGGCAGTCGAAGGCTGAACTATTCGGCGTACCGCCAGACCTCTTCGGCTTACCTGGGACCAGATTAAGGCCGACACCAACACAGCGGCCAGCACATACGCAAGGTAAAAGAATAGCCGCGAGCCGACTGTCAGCGCGCTTATGTAGATGACAAGCGTGAAGAAGGCAAGCCGGTAAGCATTAGCGTTACCAGGGAATGTGGGCACAGGGAACCTCAGCTATATAAATTACGAATTACGAATTACGAATTGGCT
>JBDSDS010000171.1:0-5663 GCA_039920445.1 Chloroflexia bacterium | reverse complement strand
GCTCTTTGATCATCTACAGCAACATGAGCTACTACCAACAACCAACAACTAACAACTCCCTTGACTAGCCCCTGCTTATATGTTACAAATTGCCGTTGCCCCTGTGTGGGGGCATGTCGTTATTTAGCTCAATTATTATAACCTTTCCGAGGATATAAGCGTGTCACAATCTCAAGGGCCGAAGAAGAGAAGAAGCTCCACCGGCGGAGGTTCCGGCTCATCAAAGAACGCGGCCAGGCGCACTTCCACTACACCGCCCGTACAGCGCACGGTCCAGCAGACTACTCGCGCCCGCGTTGACAAAGTGCTACCTCCCTTTACAACGCAGCGCTACGTAGCGATCTGGATACTCGGCATGATCCCACTGGCGCTCGTGCTTTTGTTACTGCTCAGGCCTGCCGATAACAACACGCCTGACCCTTCTAACCCAGGCGGACAGGTAGCGCCTACCTCTGTGGCAAGTGATACCATTGCAGCGCCTACCGGGGCCGCCGGGCGCACCGAGTTGCCTGTGGTTACAAAGCCTACCGGCACTACTTCTTCAGGCTTGAGCGGCACTACGACCGGCGGCACTGTAGCTCCGGCTCCGGCCACGGGCGGCGCAAAGTACATGATCATCGAGACGGACAAGGGCCGTATCGTCGCCCAGCTCCACATCGACCCATCCGCTAATGTAGGCAAGACAATCGCTAACTTCGAGCAAAAGGCCAACGCGGGCGAATTCAACGGCAGGGTTTTCCACCGCGTAGAGAACTGGGTCATCCAGGGGGGCGACCCTACAGGCACCGGCTCAGGTGGTGGCACGATGCCGTCTGAATACAACCAGATTACGTTCAAAGCGGGCGCTCTTGGTATTGCCCGAGGAGGAGACTCGGCGATCAACAACGACAGCCAATTCTTCTTCGTCAAGTCAGACTCGCCCTTCCTCGATGGACAATACACCAACTGGGGCCAGGTCATCGAGGGCCAGGAAGTAGTGAACCAGATCGCCATTGGCGACAAGATGAACAAGGTGACGATTTCCAGTACGAAGTAAGGGCCTGTGGTCGGTAGTCGGTAGTCGGTAGTCGGTGGTTTTATGGAATTATCGGCAGGTATTATCCTGCCTGCTACTAAATTAGGAGGACGAAGCATGAAAGTAATGGTCATAGAAACAGACAAAGGAACGATTGTTTGCAGTCTCGCAACGGGCGCGGGAGATGGTGTGGCAAACACGGTGGCGCACTTTGAGCAGAGGGCCAATTCGGGCGCTTATGACGGCCTCAAGTTCCACCGCGTAGAAGACTGGGTTATACAGGGGGGCGATCCTACAGGCACAGGTTCAGGCGGGGGAAAGGTCTCGGCTGAGTATAACAACCTGCCGTTCAACGTCGGCGCGCTTGGTGTTGCGCGCGGCCCTGACCGCAAACTGAATAGCGACTGCCAGTTCTTCATCGTCAAGACTGACGCCCGATTCCTGGATGGCGACTATACCAACTTCGGGCAGGCGATAGAAGGTATTGAGGTGGTGAAGAAAATCGCCATCGGGGACAAGATGAACAGCGTCCGTGTAGAGGATCGAGAAGCATAGGACGCGGGGCCATAATGCCTCAATCTGAGAGCACAGGGCAGTCCAGGCAACGTGAAGACCGGCTTCGCGCCTGGCTGCCGGTAAACTTATCTCTTCTGCTTTGGACAATAACGGGTATAACAGTAACCGCCCTCTCCCTGCGCTTTGGGATGAGGGCGGTCGGCATTCGTGAGGATATTCCCCTCCCAGGCCGCATATACACGCTGACGGCCCCGATGGTCGAGCCGCTCTATGGCATCTTCCCCGTCAGCGACCGTTTCGACTATCCGGCTATAGAATTTGCCTCACTCGCGGCTGTTGGAGCTGTACTTACCCTGGCTCTTCTCGTATATGTCTTGGGTTTAATTACAGCTTCTGGTAAGCGTAATAGTGATAGTTAGCAGACTAGGAAAATGATCATGCTGCTACGACCAACTACTATGCTGATCCACCCATCGGATGGAAAGGTAGTACCACAATGCAGCGAACACCAAGATGCCGCCGATGAAGAACGATGGGTTAGTGAACCCGTAGGCGATACAACCCGCCGCGATGGCGAGGGCCAACCAGAAAAACGCCCAAGCCGCCCCCCGGCTCGGTAGCCCCCAAAGGCCCAACCGCACCATCAAGGGCCATGTGCTGCGATCCACCTTCATTGATTGCCTCCACTTAGCAGTATATTTGACTGTTTCAGACCCCTGCAAATACCATACCAAGAGTAGAAGGTTGTTATGCTTTTACATCCTCTTACCTGATCGCCCCGTTAGGCAGCATCGCATGCGCGCCCCTCACCTGATTAACTATCTGTGTCACTCTCATATCGACCAGGGTGCTTGCGAGGGCGAGGGCCTCATGGCGGGCCAGATTGTGCCGTTGCATCATCAAGTCTAGCATTGCATCCAGGGCTATCAGTACCGCCTCATCGAGGTCTTTATCGAAGCCGAATGTCAGCCAACCTTCGGCAGTTTCGGCGATAGGTGTTTTCAGGCGGAGATCATCGCGCAGGCCAAACGTCAAACTGACATGCTCCATTGGACACTCGATAGCCGTGCCGCTCAACTCACCATCCGCCTGGGCTGCGTGGCCGTCGCCCACCGAGAAAAGCCCGCCTTCTACCGCGATTGGGAGGTAGAGAGTAGTGCCTGCCACAAGCTCCTTGCAGTCGATATTGCCGCCGGTAACTCGTGGCGGGGTGGTCGAATGGGTGCCCGGCTCGGCTGGAGGCATACCCATCACGCCCATGAAGGGTCTGAGGGCAACCGTATGCCCAAGCTGGTTGCGGCCTGTCATGCTCTGCGCGTCCAGGGTCCATGCCATGACATATTCTTCCACATCAAGACCAAGCCGCTCGTTCACGCCATTGGGCCAGGTTCCGGCTACAGTGAAGCCCCACGCGCCGGGCACTACCGCATTGATATGCACTTCAAGCGTCATACCGGGTAGCGCGTCCTGTATGAACACCGGCCCACATAATGCATGCCCTGTGCCCTTTTCCTCGTTGCGCCCCTCAAACTTCTCGCGGGCAACACCCGCCGCGAGATACGGTGCAAGCCCCCAACCCGCATCGAGAGTACGGTATTCGACTGTATCTCCAGCGTCTATGGTCAGTACAGGTGCAAAGTCGCGGCTGAATGCGCCATGCAAAGCGCCGGTAGCCGGCTCTATTCGGTGAGTTGCCATTCTTCTACTCCTTGTTTGCCTCGTTCTTCGAACATGCCTGTGTAGCATTGTTATCGTAGAGGACCTTTACTTTCGACACGAGCCTATCTACTCCCTTTCTCAGTTGCCATACTATTGCTTGGGCGCTACTCAAGGGGGCAGCCCAAGGGTGATATTCTAACCCAAATTCAGTTCGTACACACTACCTTCGCACTGACTGCCTAACCCTCAACTCCGCACCTTATCAGCACGCCCAAGTTTGAACTTGCTCAAGTTGTTGCAACAAAGCCGTTTCTTGACTACCCATTATTCTGGCACACGGGCATCAAACAAGTCGCTGCTGTCGAAAAAAAGGTTATGAAAAGGGCATACAAACGCTATTGACAAGGGGCAGTTCTGCTGCTAAGATTGAGCCACATCGCCGGGACATCTTTCTTGTACTTTCGCTCTCTCACCACCCTGTTCTGGCCTAGAGGTTTGTATCGCTATCCTGCACCCACCATTCGTGAGGCAGGAGCTTCGCATGAGCTTTGTAGGGGAGCGATAGAACCATCATGCAACACTCACCACAGGCCTTTACGCGGTATATAAGGCGCGTCGCGGCCCGTACTAGCGATGAGCAGATGGAGGCGAGCAACAACCGCCCAAGAATTAGGGCTTCCCAAAAGTGTAGATACACGCAGCAGAGATAGGACCGTGTCATGGCAGCAGAGGACCAACGGCAGGTCGAAGAAGGCGAAGCCAAAGCGCCACCGCAGATCAACAGAGCCGATCTGCGTGCCCAAGTCAAGGAGTCCACTCTTACCTGGGTTAAGGATACGGTGTCAGGCATAGCCACTGCGGTCGCGGTGGTGCTCTTTGGCCTTGTTCTCGTGCAGCTAGGCTTAGCGCAAGAGGGGCAGGAGCTAGAGTTCAGCCTCTTCTCGCCATATGAGTTTTGGCAGAGCTTCAGTGGCCTGGTAGTCTCCTGGTCGCAGTGGAACGAATGGCTGCTATTGAGCCTCGGTGCGGTAGCCCTCCTGGTCACCTCGCTGGTCTTTCTCTGGTGGCGCAGAGCTCAGCCTCAAGAGGAGGTCGAGCAACCTGGGCAGCCGAAATCGCCCCTCCACCGCGCTGGGAACACCCTCCGCAGCATGAAGACAGTTGGGGCATTTGGCATGCTGACGGGCCTCTTCTTCGGGGCTTATGCATACCAGCAGTATCTCTGGAATGTAGAGCTACCCGTGCCGGAAGACCAAATCGGAATAGCGTTCACTCGTCAGGTAGGCAGCACAGTAGCGCGTGACAGGCTGGCCGACTACCTGCGGCAAATGGGGCATGAAGGCCAGATAGTGATGCGTGATCTGCCTGTGACGCTCGATGCCCGTAACACGGCCCAGGCGCAGGAGTTCGCCAGGCGCATCGGGGCGGACGCCGTGATCATCTACCGAGAAGAGAATGCCGATGCGGTGGATCCGATCCTCCTGTCACGCGGTTCGGGCATGGCTGCGCCCGCCCGGCAAGAAGGAGGCGCGGGGAAACGCTACGTTGCGTATATAGCTTTCGCCGACCCGAGCCTGGGGGTGCAAATTCCTGTGCCCCAACGCTCAGCGCAGGGGAGCGTGGAATCGGTAGCCTACCGGACCAAAGAGGGTGTGGAAGTCCCCCGGCTGGAGGCGACGGATGTGGGGCGGCTGATGGAGGCCGCTGCCGGTATCCTCCTGTACGATCAAGACCGCTACCTACCCGCTATCGCCCACCTGAAGAACTCTCTGTCGAGTGGCGGAGGAGCTGAGGGGACAGAAGGGTCAGACGGGCTGTTGCGCTTCTATCTCGGTAACGCTTACTATCTCATAAACCAAGTCAGTGACGCGACAAAGGCGTTCGATGAGTCGATAGCACTGCTAGAGAGGCAGGAGCAACTTGGGGTGCAGGACAGGTTGCTCCTGGCCCAAGTCTACTCGTACCGGGCGGAATACTATGCGTTTGGTGACGGCAAGCTCGACGAAGGAGAGGAGATGCTGAGGAAGGCAATCGCTCTACGCGAGTCGCTCGACAAGGACGAAACCGCCCTCAAGGATCCTGTAACCTTCCGCAGGATGCACGATATTTTTGGCACTGCCTACGTTCGGCTCATGCAGATTGCTCGCGTGCGTGAAGACGAGGATGCCGCCGCCTTATGGACGGGCAGAGCGAAAGAGGAAGCCAAAGCGCTGATGGGCAGGCTCGACGACAACCGGGCGCAGGTACGGGCCATATGGATTACCTTCCTTGCAGGCGAATGCGAGCAGGCGTACAAAATGGCCTACGAAATACTCCAGGAAAAGCCGGACGACCTCTATGCGCGCAGGTTGCTATGGCGCATCGCAACCCTGCGTGACAATGACGTAACAAGCCCGGAGACAAAGCGGCATATAGACGCGCTGCTGCGAATCAACCCCAGGAGCTTGCCCGATCTGCATACGCTCTCGCTCTA